>NZ_VPBT01000007.1:0-99260 GCF_013418555.1 Acinetobacter sp. YH12134
ACTGTCTGCTAGGGAGAGTTGCCCTGTTTGTTTCCATGCCATAGTCGTGTTTTTTGCTAGGTGATTGATTTTATTGTATTATACCAATTTAATGAACTTTTGTGTGTTTATTCGTGCAAAGGTTTCTGAAATCCATTAAAATGCGCCATCCAATACTTATTTGTTTGAATATCTATGATTCAGTTAGACCAACTTACCATTCGCCGCGGCGGTCGCATTTTATTTGAAAAAGCGTCTATGCAACTTCACCCTGGTTGGAAGATTGGTTTAACAGGTGTCAATGGTGCAGGAAAATCGACGTTGTTTTCAGCATTACTTGGGGGCATGGAATCAGATGGTGGCTCATTGACACGACCATCGGTTTGGACAGTGGCGCATATGGCGCAAGAGATTAAAGCGCTGGATATGAAAGCGATTGATTTCGTTCTATCCGGTGATGAAGAGTATTGGGATATCCAACACAAACTTGAGCATCCTGACGGATTGTCTGATCAAGATTTGGCAAATTTATATGGTCGTTTTGATGAAATTAGTGGCTATTCAGCGCCGTCTAAAGCATCACAACTGATGGCTGGCCTAGGCTTCTTTGAACATCAGTCAGAACTTAGTGTAAAAAGTTTCTCTGGTGGATGGCGTATGCGTTTAAATCTTGCGCGTACTTTGATGAGTCGTTCAGATTTACTCTTACTTGATGAACCGACGAACCATTTAGATTTAGATGCTATTTTATGGTTAGAAGACTGGTTGAAAGCATATGAAGGCACATTGGTACTGATTTCGCATGACCGTGATTTCTTGGATGCCATTACCGACCATATTTTACATATCGAAAACCAAGAACTAACGCTTTATACCGGTAACTATTCAACCTTTGAACGTACCCGAAGTGAACGTTTAGCTCAGCAACAACAAGCCTATGAGAAACAGCTTGAGCTACGTGCACATCTGCAAAAATATATTGATCGTTTTAAAGCTAAGGCAACCAAAGCAAAACAGGCACAAAGCCGTATTAAACAGCTTGAACGAATGCAAGAGCTTTCTGCTGCGCATGTCGATACGCCATTTACCTTTAGCTTCCGTGAACCGACCAAAATGAGTTCTCCTTTGTTACAACTGGATAGTGCTGATATTGGTTATGGCGACAAACTGATTGTGACCAATGTGAAACTACAAATCACGCCAAACAGCCGTATCGGTCTGCTGGGTATGAATGGTGCAGGTAAGTCCACATTAATTAAATCATTGGTGGGTGATTTACCTTTAATCCAAGGTCAACGTAAAGCATCTGAACTACTTAATATTGGTTATTTTGCCCAACATCAAATGGATGCATTAGATGGTAATGCGAGTCCAATGTTGCAGTTATCTCGTATTGCAGATAAAAAGATTAGTGAAGCCACTTTACGCGCATTCTTAGGGAGTTTTGGCTTCTCTGGTGAGCGTATGGATACGCCGTGTGAAAGCTTCTCAGGGGGTGAGCGTGCACGTTTAGCATTGGCTTTGATTGTCTGGCAGCGTCCAAATGTTTTAATTCTAGATGAACCGACCAACCATTTAGACTTGGATATGCGTCATGCATTAACTATGGCACTACAAGACTTTGAAGGGGCAGTGGTACTGGTGTCACATGAACGTCAATTGATTGCAAGTGTCTGTGATGAATTACTCCTAGTGCATAACGGTAAATGTCGTGAGTTTGAAGGTGATCTGGTCACTTATGCAGACTGGTTACGTCAAGCACGTGCAGAGTTGATGAAGCAAGGGCAACAAGCACCTGAGCCAGTAAAATCTCAAGTGATCGATAAACCTGTAGTTTCTAAAGTAGATAAAGAAGCACAGCGTAAAGAAGCTGCGCGTCGCCGTGAAATGAGCCGACCAATTCGTAAAAATATTGAAAAACTGGAAGCTGAGATTGCAAAGATTCAACCACGTTTAGTTCAAATTGAGGATGCTTTAGGGGATGCATCACTTTATGATGCGTCTCGGAAAGATGATCTTTTAAAATTGATGAATGAACAAACGGAACTAAAAGGAAAATTAGCACAAGCAGAAGAAAAAATGCTTGAATTGATGATGGAACTTGAAGAGTTAGAAAGTTCGTTTGATGAGTAATTCGTGATAAAAAGCCCAATGTAGATTGGGCTTTTTTATTAAAATAGGCAGGTTATTTTGGTCATCGTCATAAAAACTGTCATTTTAATTTTTCTATTTTATTTGTGTTTTTAATTCAACTTGACCTCAAGCTAACTTGAGATTTGATCATAAGAAATCTAATAACAAAATTGGAAAAACGACAGTGCCATCATCAATCAATAAAACTTTTTTAATTCATGGTATCAGTTATGGTCTAGGAAAAGCGTTAGCTACTTTAGTTCCAAATGATGATGATTTAATCTATGGAATATCACGCTCAACCCCACAACTACCACGCCAGATTGAGTGGATTCAAACTGATTTAGCTTATCCTGTCCAAGCATGCAAGAAAATTAAAGACGTAATTGGAGATAAAGCATTAGATGTATTTATTTATAATGTAGGTGTTTGGGAGCAAGATGCTTTTACGCATGACTATGATTTTTCATCAATCTCAGCATTAGAAATTCAAACGATCATCAATACAAATATCACCAGTTGTATTTTATCTATACAATCCATTTTGGAAAATTTAAAGAAATCAGATCATGCCAAAGTGATCCTCATTGGTTCAACATGGGGTCTAGACAATCACAATGGAAAAGAAATAGTGTTTTCAGCTACCAAATTTGCATTACGTGGAATTTCTCATGCCTTAAGAGAGTTGATACGAAAGGATCGAATAGGGGTTACGGTGTTAAATCTTGGATATTTAGCATCTGATTTTGATCTACATACAACTACTGAATCTGTCCTAAAAGAAACAGACGAATCTTTAATTCCTATGTCTGATGTAGTTGCTGCCGTTCAGTTTGTGCTTAATACGTCTAGAGCATCTTGTGTGAAAGAAATTATAATGCCTGCAATGCAAGATACAAATATCTGATAATCATTTAAAAATTCAAAGAGGTCAATAAAAAACCGCGCTTTCGCGCGGTCTTTTATTTAAAGCGACAAATTATTTTTTGTCATCTTTAACTTCAGTGAACTCAGCATCTACAACACCGTCGTCCGCTTTTTGTTGTTGACCAGCAGCATCACCTTGGAATGCATTTGGATCAAAACCTTGCGCACCACCTTGAGCACCCTGCGCAGCTTCATAAGCACGTTGAGTGATTGGCATGATGATGTTTTGAAGTGCTTCAGTCTTCGCTTTGATCGCGTCAACATCATTTTCTTTGGTTGCAGCTTCAAGTTCTGAAACAGCAGTTTCAACCGCAGTTTTTTCTTAAATTATTAGTAAATGTAATACATAATTTTAATTTATATGAATAATGTTAATTTTAACTAAATCTTATTTATATTCCAAATTATTAAAAAACAGTTTTTAATTAGGATAGATGATCAAGTATCAAAAGCAGCTATTCTTAAAATAACTACAATAATTTTATCACTTTAAAAATAGATTTTCCCTCTATTTAACATAATGGATATTATACGAAGTACACTTGTATATTAATATAAATATCAATCACTTGAAAATTTAGCCATGACTAAGAAAAAGCAAAAAATCGGCTTTTGTAATAAGTTGGTGAGTTTTTAAGCAGATCTGTAATATTTTGCCAGTAAATTTGATTAAAAAACGATCAATTTGGCAATCAGTGCCCATTTCATCGGCTTTCAGGATCCGAAACTATCCCCAATGGCTGTGGATAAAATTTAGGCTATTTTGTACGCCCTGGCGCACAACAATCTCGGCTCTTTGCGGCTACCAGGAACAGTGGAATTTTCCTATGATGAACTCATCAGGAACAGGAAGTTCCAAACAACAAGAATAAGAAAGATCGCACCAGGAGCGTGAGGTAAGACAGGAGTCATACCTAGCAACCCAATATGAGAAACCCCGGCAGGATGCTGGGGTTTTTTATTGTCTGCATTTAAGGTCTAATCAGTCTTAGCCAATTCATTTTGGTTGATAAGTTTAATCAGCGCATTTTGAACAAACTCATCAAGTTCAATCCCTTTTTCTTTTATGATGGTTTCTATCTTTGCTAGCGTTTCACTTTCTAATTCGAACTCGATTTCTGCTGATGTTTCCATGAGTAAATCATAGTTATTTTCGACTATCTTTTTAAAGGTTTCTTCTAGATCTTTTGTTGATGGAATATTGAAAGATAAGCGTAATGAGCTATTGATAATTTCAATATGGGTATACCCTAAATATTCAGTACTTTTTCCCACAAATCCTAAGTGCTTCATAAAAAACCTTAAATAAATATAGTAGAGAGCTGTCTAAATTAAGCCAGACTCTCTTTTACAAATTTTGGATCAACAATAAATAATCGAATAAGGGATGTTGCTGCTCCTGATGGTCTTCTCGCACCTTGTTCCCATGATTCAAGAGTACGTCTTGATACGCCAAGAATCTTAGCAAACTGATCTTGTGTTAGTTGAGCCTTTCTACGAGCTAACGCTACATCTGTCTCAGTGATTACGGTTCTTTTCGCTGCATTACTAGTAAGCATATCGTCGATGCCTTGTAATATTTCAGCTTCAATATCCCTAGTTGCTTCAAAAGCCTCAAGTTCTTTTTCAGTCATTAAACGAGTCATTTAGTTTCTCCACTAATGCTTGAAGAGTCTTCTTACTAAGCTGTACAGTTTGCTTTTTACTGTACAAGGTTAATAACCAAATCTCTCCATTTGCTAAACGATTAAAGTAGATGACTCTGACACCACCACTTTTACCTCTACCACCGCTAGTCCATCTAATCTTACGAATACCACCTGCATTAGGCTCTACATCTCCTGCTTCAGGATTTAATGCTAAGAATGTTTTGAATTCCTCATATTCTTCCTGAGTCCAATAAACAAGACAGTATTTAGTAAATAATGGAGTCTCACATATTGTATACATTGATTGCATTCATACTACCTTGTAGTAGTTTATTTTATACTACTTTGTGGTATTTTTAAATGATAATTCTTAGTTCTCAGGATTAAATGCCTATTTAAGTGATGTGCTGAAAAGGTTGCCGACACATAAAGTGACTCAGATTGAAGAATTGCTACCACACCGCTGGAAACCTGAACCGAATTAAAAAATAGGCATGGGGTTCAGCGGACGCTTACGTTCAATTCGTATAACCACCATTATGTTAAATAGAATCAAAAAACCTCCAATAAAATCGTTATAGTATTATTATTTATTGAGTAGATAAGAGAATTAAATTAGTGAAATACTCAAATGAACAAATAGTAAAAGCACTCTTACTTGCTCCTTTACCTTTACTTTTTTTAACAACAGTCCTGTTTATCGCAGTGAATCACGAATACAGCCTATACTCGATTTTCGTAGTTCTTGTAGGACACGGTCTTATTTACTTGGCTTATTGTATTTTGACTGTGCCTTTTAGCTACATATTCTCAATTCTTTTAAATCGTTATAACAGACTTAATTTATTAACCATCTGTATTACCTCTCTAATTATTGCTACTCCATTTTTTATTCTTTTAGGATGGGGGCATACTGGAAAGATTGCTGAAGATTGGTGGAAGATGTATACCAATACATGGGCTAGCTTTCTGGCTCTATTTCCTGGCTTATGTTATTGGCTGTTTTTAATTAACTTAAAAGATAAAGAATAGTTATGAAAAAAATATTATATTTTAATTTTTTAGCGATTATTTTGACTTACGTATCTTTGCTTTATCAAAAAAATATATTAGTTGCTCGCATAGTTGTAGATAAGCTTGAAAAAGTTAAAGTCATAGCTGGGGGATTTCCTCTCCAGTTCCTTATAGATGGTGAAACCTCTCCAGTCGGAAGTATAAGTATCAATCCTTTATTTATTTTCATCGGCATGGATCAATTTGTTTTTCTCAATTTTTTTATTGATTATTTATTTTGGATAAGTATTTTATTTGCTTTTTCTATGATTGTGAAAAAGTACAGAATTGTATAGATCTTCTAAAATTAACATAATACACGTTATACGAAGTTGAAAAATTGAGACTATAGCCTTAATTTTTATGTATTTTTTTAATTTAACACCTAGGCCAGTGCCTAGGTTTTTTCTGTTATTCTGTTATTCCCAAGTAGAAATGTCCTACCTAATAACCAAATAGAAATGTCCTATATGGACATTTCCAAGTCAAGCACAGGATTTAGATTTCGTTGTTCAATCGCTGTTTTCTGTGCACGTCTGCTTGGCATCTTTTGAGAACGATTACGTTTGTTTTGCTGTTCCAGTTCTTCATGCTGTTGTTGGATATGATTCAGAACAGCACTCAACCGTTTATTCTCAACAATCTCTCGCTGATTCAGCTGACTTAATTTATCGAAGAGGCTGTAATTGATCTTTCGGCCATCATGCATGAGGGCTACAGTACCATCCGGGTATTCCAGGAACTCAAGATACTTACCGATCAACCTTTGATTTTCTTCGGTGTTTTCCAGGAGATATACGCATTTATCATAAGTAATCGTCAGGCTATTGGTGACTCTGCGGGGTTCACGCCAAGTAAAAATATCATCTAATTCTTCGGCTGTTTCAGTGATAGGCCGATGTAGATTCTTAGGATTAAAAGCCATCTTGGCGAACTTCTGATTGAACTGCTCAATGAAGCAGGGTAGCCAGGCATTAGCTTGCTCAATCGAACAGATGCCTTCCAAGCGCATTTCTTTGATCAGACGGTCCTGAAGCGTTCTATTCGCCCGTTCTACACGGCCTTTGGCCTGTGGTGAATTGGCGAAGATGATATCGATATTGAGGGTGCTGAGTACACGTCCAAACTGGGTAATCTTGGTGTCTTTCTTGCTGCTTTGATTCACTCTAAAGACTGAATGTTTGTCGCTGTAAAACGCTAAAGGCTTACCGTGCTGTTCGACATATAAACGTGTTGAAATCATATAGTCAAAGGTTGATTCTGATTCACAGAAGCGTAAATGCTGCAATTTTCCTGTCGCATCATCGATAAACACCAGCAAACAGCACTTAGCAGCGCGTCCTTCAAACCAGTCATGGTGTGAGCCATCAATTTGGATCAGTTCACCAAAGCAATCCCGGTTGTAACGAGGCTGATACGGGCGTTTCAGGCGCTTGGCGCGAGGAATCCACAGATCTGCTGCAATCATCCAGGAACGCAGTGTTTCAACTGAAATATCAAAGCCATGAACGGTGGTGAGCTTTTCATGCGCTAAAGTGGGTCCGAAACCATGGAATTGTTCAGCGACCAGATTGAGGCACTTGAGTCTGAGCTCTTCAGGAAGCCTGGAATTGCTGATTTGGCCACGTGCAGCATGGGCTAATGCAGTTGGACCTTGAGTTTTGTATTTTTGCAATAAACGTCTGATCTGACGTTCTGAAATATGAAGTAGCTGAGCAGCCTGGGGCTGGGTTATGCGTTGATCACAGATTTCTTGCAAGACCGACAATCGTTTAAGTTCTTTATCCGACATAGACACCAACATATCAAACCGTCCGCTAAGAAAATTGCAACAGCGCATATTCTAAAAGCGGACATTTTTACTTTGGAGAAACCGGACATTTCTATTTTGGAGTTACATATTCATCTCGTATAACAGCCATTATGTTAAATGGATTTAATTTTGCTTAGCCTTATATTCATTAAATGCTTGAAGCATTTCTTTTTTCTGTTCTTTGGAGGCATCTGTATATGAGTAAAATCTTTCATAATCTTTTCTAAATTGGCTACTTTCAATCCTTTTAGCTAAGCCATCAATAAAACCTTTTCCTTGAGTCTGATACTGCTGAATCGTTTGTTCATCTAAGCAGATAGTTTTCTCCCAAGAAATTGCACTCATATTTATAAGAACATTGAGATATATATTTTCGCTATCCTCATATAGTTCCCAAAAATAAGGTTCTATTTCTATAAGCTGCATTCTACTAGTATTCCTAAACTTTTAATTATTTCTAAAATTAACATAATACACGTTATACGAAGCCAAAAATGGGGGCATGCAGCTCCCATTTTTAGTCTTTTATCCGCTTTTTTGCTTCATCATAAACAATGCTATCAGCTCGTTTTCCAACGGTAATTAGCAAAATAACTACCTGATCATCTTTGACCTGGTAAACAAGTCGGACACCAGCTTTTAATAATTTTATTTTATAGCAGCCTGCAAGATCACCTTTAAGCATATTCTTTGGAATATGTGGTTGCTCTATTACCTTAGCTAATTTTTTCTTGAATTGATCTCGTATAGCACTAGGAAGCTTTTCCCATTCTGCAGTGAAGTCCTTATGACGTAAAAGCTTATAAGTCATCTAATGTGACTTCCTCGAACATCTCTTTAGGATCATTAACACGTTTGCGAACAAGAGCTAATAAATCAGCATCTTCCTCTGAGAGTAAAGCTTTTTGTACTGGAAGCTTTCCAGTCGTAGCAATATATTCAAGAATATTAGTAAAGAACTCAGTAGGTGCAATTCCTTGTTCTTTTAGGATGGAATAAGACTTTTCTTTAAGGGCTTCATCGACCCTGAAATTAACAGTAGCCATCATTTTCCCATTTATTGAATGCATGAGAATATTGTAATGCAATATGCATTACAAAGATAGTTCGTATAACAACCACTATGTTAAATGGATAGTTGTTTAGTGGGAAAATCAAGTTTTTGAAATTTCAAATTGAAGTTTTTTCGTTCAATTAGTAATTGTAATTTATATTCTATTGAATAACTATTTCATAACTTTTCCTATCATATTTGGCTGCATACGTAGCTACTTCTTGATTAATCTTTTTATGATTTTTATCTAAATATGAAAAGATTATTGAATCCTCATTGTGCCGCTCGTAATTGATGGCGTATTTATATTCTGAATAAGGATAAAGAGTACCTAAGCTATAAGTTTTTTGAGCACTAATATAAGTTACTTTAAGGTCTGTAATTGGATAATCAGTCTGATTTTTAATAAAAATATATCCATCCTTTTCAAATGGCTGGCATCCTATAAGTAGAACTAATGTAAGACAGTAAAATAGGCTATTCTTCATTTTGGTAGTTCTTCAATTGGTCTTATGAGTCGATTAATAACTATAACTTTTGAGGTATCACAGCTATGATCTACTTCAGTTATCCAAGAATAATTATTTTTTTCTAGAGGATAGGATTCTCCGCCTCCATATGCTGCTTTATCACCTAAAAAATAAGTATCCGAATCTACTTTTAGGCTCTTAGTTTCCGTATCCCAATCTAGAGTTTTTGTAGCAAAAATTGGCAGAACTTTAGAGCCATCAGCATGTTCTAGGTATAGGCATTTACCTTCCCTAATAAGCTTAGCCTCACTATAACTTGCATTATCTGCTCCCCCCGTATATTGAATACGTGGAACAACTATATTTGATTCAATTTTTTCTGTAACTGGACTGCAGGCTGCAAGTAAACTTAATAAAATAAATTCTAATCTTTTCATATTAAAGGAATTTTTTGAGAGAGTAATAGAGAAATTAAAGCAAATTATTCCAAAAGGCTCTGATTAAAAATTGTTAAAATTAGTAGATATATGAGAGGAAATTATGAAAAAATTTTTATACTTCAATTGCTTATCTTTTATTTTTACTTATTTATCTTTGTTTTATCAGAAATATACATTAGTGGATCGTATAGTTGTAGACAAGCTTGGAAAAGTTAAAGTCATTGGAGGAGGATTTCCCTTACAGTTTTTAGTAGATGGTGAAGTATCTCCAGGTGGGAGTATAGCGCTAGATCCTTTAAATATTATTATAGGAATAGATCAATTTATCTTCTTATATTTTATTTTTGATTATTTGTTCTGGATAAGTGTTTTATTTGCTTTTTACATAATTTTGAAAAGGTACAAACTAAAACAGATTTTCTAAAATTAACATAATACACGTTATACGAATTCCCAAGGCATGGCTTTTAGTTATGCTTTTTTTATCAAAAGAGTATACCCGAATGATAAGGAAACAGTTAGTTACAACGAAATATCATTAGAGTTGTTATGTTGATTTAATGATAGCTATATCATTGTAGTATATTCAATTATCTCAAATGATAAACCATGACGACTAGAATCTACTTAAGAGCTTCAACCAAAGATCAAGATGCACAGAGAGCACTAAACCAATTAGATGACTTAAACCAAAGGCTCAAGTTAGGTGAATCGGTTACCTATATTGAGAATTTCTCAGGGACGAAGTTGGATCGTCCTGAACTAAACAGGTTGCTCACAGAAGCAAACCAAGGCGACACGTTATTGGTAGAAAGCGTTGATCATCTGTCCCGTCTAAGCCAAGCAGACTTCCAAGAGCTTAAGCGTAGAATCCAAGAGAAGGGGCTTCGCTTAGTTGTTGCTGACCTTCCGACTACTCATCAACTAATCCAAACCAATGACAGTATTACAAGTTCGATACTAGATCTCATCAACAATATGCTGATTGATCTACTTGCTACTATGGCTCGTTTGGATAACGAGAAACGTATAGAAAGGATCAAGCAAGGCTTAGAGCGTTCAGGGTACAAACCATCAGGTAAGAAACCAAATGAAGCCAAGCACAAAAGAATCAAGGAGTTGCTTGCTACAAATAACATGACTAAGCAGGAAATTGCGAAAGCTGTTGGTTGTGGGGTAGCTACTGTGTATCGAGTAATGAACCGAGGAGAAGATGCAGGGCTGAATCAGCTTGTCGAATCTCGTGCACAACAAGGCAGGATTCGAGTAGCCATTGAAGACCTTTAGTTGAAATGTTAGCCACTTTTTTGGTCCTAACCGGCATGACTTGCGATACATGAAGTGGCATTATTATCATAACCTATAGGTGTTTGCCTATAAGCCAAACTTTCTATAGTCTTTGACAATTACAATTCATAAAAACTAAGTATGCCTGATCAACAGCTTTCCCTCAGTGAATACCTCGAAACAGTTCAAGAGATCGTAAAGATTGCCTTTGGTGATCCTGTATGGGTTAAAGCTGAAATTAGAAGCCTGAACACCAAGAGTGGTCACTGCTACCTAGAACTTGCTGAAAAAGAAGAGGGCACTGATAAAGTCATTGCATCTTGTAAAGGAACCATTTGGAAGTCCACTGCAGCTAAGCTTCTGTACAAGTTTCAGAACGAAAGTGGAATGGAGCTGTCAAAGGACCTGAATATTCTGATTAAAGTCAAAGCCAGCTTTAGCCCACAATATGGGTTCTCAGTAAACATTGAAGACATTGATTCAAGCTTTACGCTCGGTGATCTTGCGAGACGTTACCAACAGATCGTAAAGCAACTCACAGAAGATGGCTTGATTGACAAGAATAAGAAACTCCCTACACCATTTGACATGAACAAGGTTCTCGTCATTGCACCTGAACAAGCTGCAGGATTAGGAGACTTTAGAAAGGATGCTGATATTCTGTATAAAGCAGGGGTCTGTGAATTCATCTATCACTCAGCAACATTTCAAGGTAATACAGCAGCAGCAAGTATAATTGCTTCTTTAAGCCAAGGATTAAGACAGTGGGCCAATGAATACAAAACACCTCCTGACTTGATTGTCATCATTCGTGGTGGTGGTGCTGTCAATGATTTGGCTTACTTGAATGATTACGATCTAGCTGCTTTGCTTTGCAAACGATCAGTACCTATTTGGGTTGGTATTGGACATGAACGAGATAAGACCATTCTCGATGAAATTGCACATCGATCTTTTGATACACCAAGTAAAGTGATTGGCGGTATTAGAAACCATATTGCTGAACGTGTAGATGAGGTCAAGGTTTTCATTCAATCCATCCAACTGTACTCTCAGCAGCAGATCCAAGCGTACCAAAGCCAAAATGATCAGTTAATGCAAATCACCAAATCTATGGCTCAGGCACAACTTAATCAAGCCAGCAAACAAGCTGACCAAGTGAAGACGAATGTCCATTACTTTGCTCAGCAACAATTGAAACGAGCAACGCTTAATGTGGAAACGCTGATGCGAATGACGCTGATCCAAAACCCTACAAATGTATTGGCTAGAGGTTATGCCATCGTTCGTAGTGGAGGGAAGGCTATAACATCCATTCATCAAGCCAAGGATCAAACTTTGGCGATTCAATTACATGATGGTTTAATCAATACACAAGTTTTACAGGTGAAACCAAATGAGTGAACAACAACTAACATTTAAAGAAGGCTATGACATCTTAAAGAAGAATGCTGAGCTTCTAGAGTCTCAAGAGGAGCCGGACATTGATAACCTGATGAAAGTTGTTGAAGAATCCATGGCAGCTTATAAAAACTGTAAGCAACGCATTGATGCAGTACAACAAGCATTGAATGAAAGCTTTAAGGATTAATCTTTAATTGTTAGCAGTTGATCCCACTTAAAGTAGTTCTGTGTTAGCCGATCTCGTGACATATTCCATGTTCTGTTCGGCATTAAACTCGCGCCCAAGGCAATCTTGGTTTTGCCATACTTAAGATGAATCGCTTCAAGGGAATCCATCAAGGCATTGCTGACTTCGATGTGTTTCATATCAGTGAACATGTCATACACATGGTTTTCCTTTGGTTCGAGACACGTCAGAATCACGCCGCATTTCTTGAATGCTATATCCTTTGCATACAGGCCATCAATCATCGTTGTAGCGAGTTTAGAGAGCACTAATAAGTTGTCGGTAGGTTCTGGTAAAGCTAATGATAAAGACTTGTTGTAGAAGGGCTTTGAGCTATCAAATGGGTTTGATTGAACGAAACCAATCAGACAACCACACAACAAATTATCATCTCTCAGTCTGCTAACCGCATCCATAACATACAAGGAAATGGCTTCTTTAAGATCATCAATGTGGTAGATGCGTTGACCATGTCAACGGCATTCTAAAATTGACCCCTTTTACCTTTCAAATGGCAAAGTAAAATTGACCCCTTTGATCTCGTATTAAATTTCAACCTGGGGCTGAATCCCAATTCTTTTTTTATCCTTCAAACGATAACTCTCACCCGATATTTGTACCACATGACAGTGATGCAGCAACCGATCTAACATCGCAGCGGTCAACGTAACATCATCCGCAAATGACTTAGACCACTGGCTAAAGGGTAAGTTACTCGTCAATATCGTACTGCCTTTTTCATAACGCTTGGCAATCACGTTAAAGAACAGATTCGCTTCTTCACGTCCAAACGGTAAATAACCAATTTCATCGATAATCAGTAACTTTGGTCCCAGTACCGCACGCTGCATATAGGTTTTCAATTTACCTTGCTGATAGGCTGTACTCAGTTGCAGCATGAGATCGGCGGCGGTAATGAACTTGATCTTAATGTTGTTCATGATGGCCTTATAGCCTAATGCCATAGATAAGTGCGTTTTTCCTACTCCGCTAGGGCTTTGTTGCACAAAGATTTAAAAGACAGCACCTGCTTATCTGAACTGAACCGTACCGGGTTTGTCGGAGACTTTTTTATTTAAGTTAGGCCACCTGACCTAACGGGTTAATCTTATCATAGTACATTGCTTCAAACTCAAAAGGCGATACATAACCCAGTGCACTGTGTACACGCTTTTTATTGAACCAATCTACCCAGTTTAGTGTCGCAAGTTGTACATCTGCTAAACCTTGCCAATCTGCTTTTAGATATTCAATCACCTCTGTTTTGTATAAGCCATTCACTGTTTCAGCCAAAGCATTATCGTATGAATCACCAGTAGTACCGACTGATGCTCGTAAATTGGGTTGTGTGAGAGTTTTTCCTAGTATTGAGTAGTGATACATAGCAAAATAAGCATCTTATTGGTGATTAATATAGATATTTAAAAAGAGGTGGTTTCTTGAGGGTTAAGGCATATTTTGAAGATATACATAAAATTATTATTGCCAATTTGCGCTCTGCTGAAAAAGAAATACGAGTTGCTGTTGCTTGGTTTACAGATCCAGAGTTATTTAATGAATTGTGTAAGAAAGCACAACAAGGTATAGATATAAAAATAATATTAATCAATGATCAAATAAATTGTGGTCAAGGCAAGCTTAACTTTATTAGGTTAAAGAACTATGGTTGTCAGGTTGAATTTTTAGACGTTGAAAAATTTAATAAGATGCATCACAAATTTTGTGTGATTGATGGAAGTGTGGTGATCACTGGCTCTTACAATTGGACAAACCAAGCACGAAAAAATGAAGAAAACATTACCGTGATTGAGGGGAATGTTCAAATTTGTCAGGATTATTTAGATATTTTTGAAAAACTACTTAATCCATCTTCATCTAGCTTTGAGATCGCTATATCACCAAATGCAGTAAAAACAAGATTAGAAATAATCAAAAATAGTATTTTACTTGATGAAGTTGAAAATATAGCAGTACAAGTAGGTAAATTAAAACCTGTTATTCAAACATACTCTTTAGGGGGGATATGTCGTTGTCTAGAACAAGGAGAATATCAGCAAGCTGTTGAGGAGATCGCTAACTATCTTAAAAATTTTACAGCAGTGATAGTAAGTGAAGATAACGAAATTCTAGAATTAAAATTTGAATTAAAAATTCTCGAACTCCGACTTGAAGCAATAACTAATGAACAGTCTGATATTGAGCGTAATTTAATATTATTTAATCGCAGACAGTTTGAAATATTAGGCGATATAACAAAGGAAATTTTACGAGCTAAAGCTGAATATCACAAATATCTTTCAGACGAAAAAGATAATAATAAGGAAACTGCTAATTCAAAAAAAGAGGAAGCAGAACAAGCAGAGCAAGACTTCACGGATTATTCAGAAGAATATGAAGAAATACGACAAACTATTGTAGATAGTCTGGATGAAATGTCAGAAAAAGAGTTAAAGCTTATGTTTAAAAAGGCTTGTAACATTTGTCATCCAGATAAAGTACCAGAAGCTCAAAAAGAAGAAGCTAGTGAAATATTTATAAAACTGAAAGATGCTTATGACAATAATGATATAGCACAAGTAAAAATCATTTACGCTAACTTGCAGAAAGGTAATTTTACGCATACGAAAGCAAGTATCTTAAAAGAAAATGAACTTTTGCGTTCAGCAATAATGGAAATCAAATATAAAATTGAAAGCAACTTAAATATTCTTAAGAACTTAAAGCAAGATGATGTAGTGGTTGCAATGCAGAGCATTGGTGAGAATGAAGAAAAGTGGATTGCATTTTTCAAAAGCAAAAGAGAAAGACTTGAAAGTGAATTGTTATATTGGCTTGCTGCTTTAGATAATTTAAAAAAGGGAGAAAATTATGAGTAAGAATGAGATCGCCCTTAGTGTTTTGAATCAAACTCAGATCCAAAGAAGCAGAAAACAAACCTCTTTACTCTTAAATTTAATTCAAGAAGATGATGCCAGTAGATTCGTAAATATACTTAAGTTCATTGAGAGTGAATATGTATATACATACTTTTCTAAAAATACTCAGATAGATTGGACTAATGAATTAATTGAAAAATATGAAGCTCAGTGGAATTGGATACAGCTTTCACAAAATGAATCATTACCATGGTCTATTGAGTTTATTGAAAAATACAAGAAAAGATTGCCCGCCTCGGCAGTATCAAGCAATGAAGTTTTACAGTGGTCTGTCGAGTTTATTGAAAAGTATAAAGATAAGTTGGAATGGCGTAGGCTTTCACAAAATGAATCATTACCATGGTCAATTGAATTAATTGAAAAGTATAAAGATCAATGGGATTGGAATATTCTTGCAGAAAATGACTCATTACCATGGTCGGTAGATTTAATTGAAAAATATAAAGATAAATGGAACTGGGATGTTGTTGATGGGGTTAGAGAAGAAATTTGGACTACAGAATTAATTGAAAAGTGCAAAGATAAAATTTATTGGGAATATCTTTCATATAGTGAATCAATACCATGGTCGATAGATTTAATTGAAAAGTATAAAGATCAATGGGATTGGGAGAATCTTTCATCTAATGAATCATTACCATGGTCGATAGATTTAATTGAAAAATTTAAAAATCAATGGGATTGGGACTGTCTTTCGTATAATGAAGCCTTACCATGGTCTAATGATCTAATTAGAAAATATGAAGATCGGTGGGACTGGTATAATCTTTCAGGTAATGAAGCCTTGCCATGGTCAATTGAATTAATTAGAAAATATGAAGATAAATGGCATTGGGAGAGGCTTTCATGTAATGAAGCCCTGCCATGGTCAATTGAGCTTCTTTATGGGTTGCAAGATCAAATCATTTGGAACACACAGACGCTTAATAGATTTATTTTTAGTGATCTTTTTGTGTGGTCTATTGAGCTAATAGAAGAATTTAAATATAAATTGGATTGGATTTATCTTTCTCGAAACGAAAATTTACCATGGTCTAATGAGCTAATTGAAAAATATGAGGATGATTGGGATTGGGGGAGGCTTTCATGTAATGAAGCCTTACCATGGTCTAATGATCTAATTAGAAAATATGAATATAAATGGGATTGGGGGAGGCTTTCATGTAATGAAGCCTTACCATGGTCAATTGAATTAATTAGAAAATATGAAGATAAATGGGATTGGGGGAGGCTTTCATGTAATGAAGCCTTGCCATGGTCAATTGAGTTAATTGAAAAATATGAAGATAAACTATTTTTTGGAGGGAGTGTTTGGATAAAGGGTTTACCATCTTCTATGTATATAAAAGGCCTTACTGATAATGGGGCTTTACCATGGTCAATTGAGTTAATTCAAAAGTATATAGATAAGTGGGATTGGGAACATCTTTCGTATAATGAAGCTTTACCATGGTCTATTGAGTTAATTCAGAAATTTAAAGATAGATTATTTTGGGGTGGGAAAACCTTTTTTGGGGGAGGATGCATAATTAAATATCATGGGGGGCTTGTTGATAATAAATCTTTACCATGGTCTATTGAATTAGTTGAAAAGTTTAAAGATCAGTTGGATTGGAAGTATGTTCTAAGTGATGCAAATCTTAAATTCCCAACTCTAGAATATGAAATGATGTGTAGTGTTCTAGACCACCACAAATATATCGAGCAGAATATTTAAAGAATAGCTTAATGTTGTAGGGGTATTCCCTACAACAAAACATCTAACATAGTGTTTCTAAATTGTTTTCATGGTGAAATAATCACACTGTTTTCAGCACTTAAACTAAATATAGAATCTAGAAGCTTTTTCTAAAAACTTGGGATATTTGAGAATACATCCAATGACAGATAATCAAAAATTAGCTGATAATCCATCAGGTTTTTAATCCTCAAGGAATTTGATGTGTGCTGAATTATCAGGAGACTTTCCCTTGGGAGGGACGCCTAAAATCGGGAAAAAAGACGCCCGATTTTTTTACACACCATACGCCCCCTCCGGGATGCCATAAATCCAATTGAATTATAGAGTTAGATTCTTTTTTTCAAATCAAAGCTGTAGCAAAATGGTACTTAAAACACTGATTTTTAATAAAAATCTTTGCTAGAAGTAGCACTCATTTTTTAGTTTAAAAAAGCACTTTTAAAAAAAAGTTGCATGCTGTTGCATATTTTGGTTTAAGTTGTTGAAAGTAAATAAAATAAGTTTTAAACAAAAAAGTAACATTTTTAGTGCTTAAGTATTAAAAAAGCCCAACATCAAGTTGGGCTTATAGTCGAATTTCGAATAAGAGATTTTATGTTAAATAAAAAAGCTACCTCAATGGGTACTTAAGTTTTATACAATTGGACTAGTCCATTGCTTTAGCTCTATTTTCAATGAAGTCAATCTCATCCTGTGTCAAATTATATTTTTGATAAAGTTGTTGGTCAATCTCAGCAATAGATTTACTCCAATCAATATCAGAATTTATTGTGAAATCCTGCAGTGGTATATATGCCCATTTTAAGGGAGGATTATCTTGGGTAATTTTTAAAATTCCAGTCGGTACGACTGGTGATTCATACGATAATGCTTTGGCTGAAACAGTGAATGGCTTATACAAAACAGAGGTGATTGAATATCTAAAAGCAGATTGGCAAGGTTTAGCAGATGTACAACTTGCGACACTAAATTGGGTAGATTGGTTCAATAAAGAGCGTGTACATAGTGCACTAGGTTATGTTGTCAACGGCATTCTAAAATTGACCCCTTTTACCTTACAAATGGCAAAGTAAAATTGACCCCTTTGATCTCGTATTAAGTTTCAACCTGAGGCTGAATCCCAATTCTTTTTTTATCCTTTAAACGATAACTCTCACCCGATATTTGTACCACATGACAGTGATGCAGCAACCGATCTAACATCGCAGCGGTCAACGTAACATCATCCGCAAATGACTTAGACCATTGGCTAAAGGGTAAGTTACTCGTCAATATCGTACTGCCTTTTTCATAACGCTTGGCAATCACGTTAAAGAACAGATTCGCTTCTTCACGTCCAAACGGTAAATAACCAATTTCATCGATAATCAGTAACTTTGGTCCCAGTACCGCACGCTGCATATAGGTTTTCAATTTACCTTGCTGATAGGCTGTACTCAGTTGCAGCATTAAATCCGCTGCGGTAATGAACTTGATCTTAATGTTGTTCATGATGGCCTTATAGCCTAATGCCATAGATAAGTGCGTTTTTCCTACTCCGCTAGCCCCCAGAAACACCACATTTTCTGCTCTAGCAATAAAGCTCAGATTGAACAGTTCAATCACCTGTGATTTAGGGGCCCCTAGGGCATAATTAAAATCATAGTCTTCCAGGGTTTTGACTTGAGGCAGGCCTGAGAGTTTCATCAGTACCTGCTGACTGCGCTGTTGCTTGGCAGCATATTCATGCGTCAAGATCGCTTCAACAAAGTCGGCATAACTTCCATCTTGACCTAATGTTTGTTGTGCATGATGTGACCATTGTGATGCGATGGCAGGCAGATTGAGCTTTTGGCAAAGCTGCTCTATACGGTCGTATTGCAGATTCATCAGGAAACTCCCAGCAACTGGTCATATACCGATAAGGGATGCTGCAAACTCTCGTAGGGCATGACATGCTGTGCTGCTGCAACAGGTACAGTGCTAGAACCTGTATCTGATTGCGGTAATGGCGTAAATTTTTGCTGCTCCTGTTGCAGTCGAACAGCCGGTTTTTCTTGCGTGGTGGCATGAATCCGCTGATTGGCGGTTTCATGCAGCCACCGGCCAATGTGGGCATTGGCGACATCAACATCTAACAGTAAACCCGAAGTCTTCAGGCTTGCTTTCAATGGCACAATAAAGCTTGATTTGAGGTATCCATTAAAGCGTTCAACTTTGCCTTTGGTCTGTGCACGGTAGGGCTTACATACGCGAGGACGAAAGCTGTATTTCTTGGCGCAGTCGAGCAGTTTGGGGTTCCATTTATGCTGCCCCTCCTGATAGGCATCCCGTTCAATCATGATCGTTTTAGCGTTATCAAACAGGATTTCTTGAGGTACTCCTGCAAAAAACTGAAATGCATTTTCTAGACCATCGATCCATGCATCCGTACGTTCATGATCATAAAATTTCACGAAAGTCGCTCTGGAATACCCTAATGTTGCGACAAAAGCTTTTAAAGTCGTGTTGTTACGTCGAATCGTGGTGAAATCCACTTGCATTTGTTGGCCAGGTTGGGTTTCAAAACGAATGATCGGTTCCGGTTGAGCAACTGGTTTTAATGTTGCAAGATATTCCCTCAAGATCCTGATCTTTCCTGGATATCCCAACCCTAAAATTTCCTGGTAGAGCACAACAGCAGGAATCCATTCAGGATGAGCTGCGTTTACACGTTGGAGTAAATAGGGTTTATGCGACCTTGGGCCTTAGGGCGCAAGAACTGGCTGTTTGCAGGTTCGCTGCGCAGTGGTCAGCGAGCGGCAAACATCATGACTTTAATCCAGTCAGCAAAGCTGAATGGCTTGGATCCGTATGCCTATTTAAGTGATGTGCTGAAAAGGCTGCCGACGCATAAAGCGACCCAAATAGAAGAATTACTGCCACATCGCTGGAAATCCAACTCAAATTAAAAAATAGGCATGGGGTTCAGCGGACGCTTACGCTTTACAAGCCTGAACGATCTGCTGTTTAAATTCAGCACTGTATGTTCTTCGTTTTTTCGCAAGAGATGCGATGGATGTCTGATTATTTGTAGTCATAAATTTAAGTCCCCACTTGTTTCTAAGTGGGGACTAAATTAAGGCTTATAGGATGAATTCAGAAGGTGTGTTCAGCGGACGCTTACCGTTTTTTAGCAACAGGAGGTGTTGCTGAATATATATCCATGTTCATGGATTAAGTCCCCACTTGTTTTTAGGTGGGAACTAAATTAAGGCTTATAGGATCGCTTGGTAAGGCTGTGTTAGCCGGATGCTTACCTTTGAATTAATAACTTTTAACTCAATATCTAATAACAATCTTTAAACCAAAGGTGCTTAGGAGTTTCATCATAGATTCCAAAGTCGGATTACTATTGGGCTGTTCCATTTTTTGCAAAGTTTGGGGTGCTATTTTTGTGATTTTAGCCATTTCATTTAAAGTCAAATGAAGCTCAGTTCGGATATAACGAGCAACCTTGTAAAATGGCCAGTCAGGATTTTGATTAATCGTCTCCAATATTTCTTGGCGCTTTCTTAACTGCTCAATTGCCGTCATAGGTTTATAGCGCTTATCCACGTGCTAACTCCTGAATCTGCTGGCATATATTTTCAATCCGGTACTGACTATTTTGCAAAATCTCCTGAGAGATCTGCAATTTGTTCATTTCGGCCATCAATCCTCGATAGAGGGGTAATTGCTTGACTAACTCTGCCTGAATTTCATGATGTTCAATACCAGTTTTCGCTGTGACTTGTTCAATCACTGAACGCCAAATTGGCATACCACCATGATCATCTTTTTCCCAACGAGTCGTTCGTGCGATACCATCAGGATGTAACCACATCGGTGCAAAATCGTAGAGTGGAGTCAGTTGTATAATGCCATTATTCAAGCGTTGTATCGCTGTATTGCGGCTATGATTATCTTTATTGCCTAAGGCAACATTGGCCAAATCACGTTTAAGATATTCGAAGATCTCCTCTTTCGGATGACTACAACACTGTGTGAGTAATTCACAGATTTGATTATGAGTCATCCTAATACCAAAACCAGCTTTTCCACTTAGAGATGCAAGACTTTCCTGTGCAATACGCTGGACTTTTCCATCCTGTACGTAGCGATCAAATCTTGGAATAAACAGGGTTTTACCATGTAATTGTAATTCCTCATGTACGCGTAAACCCAAATAATGAGCAATTTTCATATAGTGTGCTTCATTAGTTAAAATTTTATTCAGGCTTTCGTCACTACCACGACTGAACTTCACTAACCAATGTTTTTTTACCTGATGATCTGCAAGTGTGTGATCTAAATAAAATAGGTCATCATGTCCTTGGGAGAGGAGTAGCTTTGGCCATTCACCTTGAACACCTGAAGAGCCGGCAATGAATAAGCCATAAGAGGCGAGCGATTCAATGAAGTGCTCTTTTCGTTCTATAATCTCACTTAGGCTAAAGCCTATATTTTGATCAGTCGGAAAGCTCCTTTGCAGCCACTCATGAGCTTCTTTAATACGTAAATGTCCAATCGGGTTGCCAGCTCCAGCTTTTAAAAGTGCCCAATCTGCTTGTTCTTGTGCATTTTCACTGTAATTTAGTTGTCTTAATAATTCTTTACGACCATAGCCCTGTGGAAGTAAATCCATTAAGAAAGCAGGCCAAGTTTCATTAATTTTATTTTGTACATTCACAGGAAAATGATAGGCGAGTGCATGGCCATCATGTAAGTCCATATAAGAAATTGCATATTCAAATAAATATGAAGTACGAGTTGGTGTTTGCCAACCATGCTCATTTTCACCCATCAACTCAACAATTGCACAGTCAAGCCACTGGTCATCCTGATAAATTTGAATGGTACAATATTTACTCATAACTTTATTAAAATAGTAAAATATATTAAATATTCTTATTATATACCTATTTTAATAAAATAATATTAATTATCTTTCTATTTGCTTGTTAGCCAGTATATTTCTACATGGGAATAACAAGTCATGTGAGTTGATCTCACCGGCTGCTATAGTTTGAGGCAACATCGTCAATAAACATTAGCAGACTACATTTATCAGCATGTCCTTCAAATTAATCATGATATGAGCCGTTAATAAGTCAGCTGCAATCATCCAAGAATGCGGTGTTTTCGTTAAAATATTGAATCCATGAATGCTGGTCAGCTTTTCATGCACTAGATTCAGCCACTTGAGTCTAAAAGGAGCTTGGAATTACAGGTTTGACCATGTGCAGTAGGAGCTGATGCAGATGGACCTTGAGCTTTATATTTTTTCAGTAAGCGTCTGATCTGGCGTTCTGAAATGTGAAGTAGCTGAGCAGCCTGAGATTGGGTGATGCGTTGATCACAGATTTCTTGCAAGACCGACAATCGTTTAAGTTCTTTATCCGACATAAACACCAACATATCAAACCGTACGCTTCGATAATCGCAAAAGCGAGTATTCTTTACTTTGGAGAAACCGGACATTTCTATTTTGGAGTTACAAATGTTGTTGCTGTACTTCGTATAACATTGATTATGTTAAATTGATATCAAGTGGCAAAATTTTCATTAATTTTGATATATGGTAATGATTTACTCACTTTAATTGTCAATATTTCTTATGCTGAAAGTATTCATAGGTTTCAATCGCAAATAGAATAACCGCATTTAATAATGCGGTTATAATTTTAACCTTTGATTGGTAAAATTTTTAAATATTTTCCTGTTCATATTCTAAAATTGCTTCTTTTGCAATACGGAAACTATCTACAGCAGCTGGCACGCCACAGTAAATTGCTACTTGCAAGAGTACTTCTCGAATTTTGTCTTTAGGCACGCCATTACGTAAAGCTCCTTTAACATGTAGCTTCAATTCATGCGGACGGTTTAAGGCTGATATCATAGCCAGATTAATTAGACTACGTTCAGGTTTGCTCAGTTCTTCACGTCCCCAGACCGCCCCCCAACAATACTCCGTGACCAGTTCCTGTAAAGGTAAGTTAAAATCATCAGCATTGTTGATCGAATTATTGACATAAGCTTCGCCAAGCACCTGTTTACGAATCGCTAAACCTTTTTCAAATTTTTCATTACTCATTAGCCTAATCCTCCAAATAAGGTGTATTTGATTTCGAGATAATCTTCAATGCCATATTTTGAGCCTTCGCGCCCTAAACCTGACTGTTTAATTCCACCAAACGGTGCAACCTCATTTGAAATCAAGCCTTTATTAATTCCAACCATACCGTACTCGAGTTGTTCACTCATGCGCCACGCACGACCTAAATCTTGTGTGTAGCAGTAAGCAGCTAAACCAAATTCTGTGGCATTGGCCATCTCAATTGCTTGTTGCTCAGTTTCGAACTTAAAAATTGCAGCTAATGGTCCAAAAGTTTCTTGAGTTGCAACATCCATCTCTGCAGTTACATCGGCAATAATGGTCGGTTCGTAAAATAACTCACCAGCGCTGTGTTGTTTTCCACCTGCAACGGCTTTGTTGCACAAAGATTTCATAACTATATGATTTTAAAAGTTTTGATTATTTTTTGATCTAAAATTAAATCTATTTAAATCAGATGCTTACATATTTATGCAACAAAGCCTTATATCTTTACTAGGCTCTATGATCAAAATCATACTGGCACTCAACACTGTAAATTTGAGAATGAATCTGTACGTACAGACTCATTCTCTATCGATAAAGATATTAGAAATAGCTACATAGAGTTTATTTCTAGCTTATTCAAATTAGGCTTTACTATGGATGAACAATAATTTTTACAGCAGACTCATTATTATGAATCAGCGTTTCAAAGCCTTTAGAAACAAGATCATCTAATGCAATACGTTGGGTAATAAAAGGTTCTAGATTAATCTTACCTTGCTCGACTAAACGGATGGTTTCCTGATGGTCATTGACATAAGCAATCGTTCCACGAATATCGAGCTCTTTCATGACCACACTATGCACATTAATTGTGGCAGGATGGCTCCAAATAGAAACGATAACGACTACACCAGTTGGTTTCATTGCTGCAACGAGTGTATCCATGACTTTATTGACACTACTACATTCAAAAGCGACATCTACACCGCGGTCTTCTGTAATTTTCATTACCTCAGCAACTACATCAACCTTAGATGGGTCTAGTACATAATCGGCAACACCCGCTTCTATCGCTTTTTCTTTACGTTTTGCACTCAGTTCAGTAATGATAACCGTGAGACCTTTAGCCTTTAAAATAGCAGATAAAAGTAAGCCTATTGGGCCTGCTCCACCAACCAGTGCGATATCGCCAGCTTTTGCGCCACTTCTGACATAGGCATGATGACCGACAGATAAAGGTTCTATCAATGCTGCTTGGTCTAAAGGAATATCATTTGAAATAGGATGTACCCAACGCCGCTGAACTGCAATTTTTTCAGAAAGACCACCACCGCGTCCGCCTAAACCAATAAAGTTCATATTTTTTGATAAATGATACTTATCATTGGGGCCAGTCGGCACATCGTCAGCAATAATGTAGGGTTCAACTACGACATGTTGCCCAATTTGGATATCATCTACACCCTCTCCAACTGCATAAACCACGCCTGAAAATTCATGTCCCATTGTTACAGGTGCAGATTCTCCCGAAATTGGGTGTGGGTGACCACAAGGTGGAATAAAAATAGGACCTTCCATGAATTCATGTAAATCCGTACCGCAAATACCACACCACGCAACTTGAATTCCAACTGTGCCTGGAAGTACTTTCGGTTCAGGGATATCTTCAATTCGAATATCCCCTCGGTCATAAAAACGAGCTGCTTTCATTTTGTATTCCTTATATTGATGTTAACGGTAAACCATTCCACCATCTGTCAAAATAGACTGACCTGTAATGTAGTTTGTGAACTGAACCGTACCGGGTTTGTCGGAGACTTTTTTATTTAAGTTAGGCCACCTGACCTAACGGGTTAATCTTATCATAGTACATTGCTTCAAACTCAAAAGGTGATACATAACCCAGTGCACTGTGTACACGCTCTTTATTGAACCAATCTACCCAGTTTAGTGTCGCAAGTTGTACATCTGCTAAACCTTGCCAATCCGCTTTTAAATATTCAATCACCTCTGTTTTGTATAAGCCATTCACCGTTTCAGCCAAAGCATTATCGTATGAATCACCGGTCGTACCGACTGATGCTCGTAAATTTGCTGCTTCTAAACGATTGGTATAACGAATGGAAAGATATTGCACGCCTCTGTCACTATGATGAATCACGTTCTTTGGCATGCCTCGATCATGCAATGCTTGCTCCAGTGCATCGAGCACCATATCTGTATTCATACGTGTTGATACTTTCCATCCAACAATTGCTCGCGAGAACACATCAATAATAAAGGCGGTATAGACCCAGCCTGAATGAGTTTGAATATACGTGAAGTCAGCGACCTGAGAAGCATTGCTTCGCAAGGGTCAGGATGATCTGCATTAAAATTGCGTTTTACTAAGTCATCTGCTCGTTTTTGATCATCTCGGCTACGGGTGGTTTGTTTATTCTTACCACGCCAAACACCTTGTATACCTAGCTTCTGCATCAATCGAGCAACTGTACAACGTGCGATAACATAACCTTCACGTTTCAATTGTTGCCAGACCTTACGCACACCATATCGACCTAAACTTTCTTTCCAAATACGTTTGATTTGCTCTGCATGATATAAATCATGCAGAGCACGTTTCGCTCGATGTTCTGGGTTATCAACGAGATCTAAAGCCCGATAATAGGTCGAAGCTGCAATCGGTAAAATTCTACAAATCGCTTCAACACCATATCGATCTTTATTGTTCTGGATAAAATCCACCATTATTTGTGTGGGCGGTCGAGCTCCGCCTGGGCGAAAAAAGCGGCTGCTTTACGTAGAATTTCATTGGCACGTTTTAATTCTTTAATTTCACGTTCCATTTGCTTCATTTTTTCTTGGTCAGATATCTGTTGTACTTTGGCAGGATTTAGTTGATCCATATGCTTTAAATACCAAACACGCAATGTTTCAGGAGTACAACCAATCTTAGGTGCAATAGCTGTGATTGCAGCCCAAGTAGAAGGATAATCTTTTTCAGATTCAATCAATAATTGAACCGCTCTTTCTCTGATTTCAGGGGTATATTTTGGTTTTGTCATTGGAACATTCTCTCAAGAAAGTTGGTCTCCGACAAACCCGGTACGGTTCAGTCTCAATTTTCACACTTTATGCAACAGAGTCGTTTTTATCCTAAGGTCCTTACCACTTGTATTCTTTACGAACATATATCTAAAAAGTGTAGCAAGTTGCTACACTTTTCGCTAGATCAACTCTTTACCAAAAATATCATTCAGTCTTTCACGAATACTATGGACGAATTCCGGATTACTTTTAAGTTTATGCTTCATATTTCGTTTAAAGTCATTCAACCCCATACCAATTTCAGCAAAATCCATTTGGAATAAAGTGTCATTAATGACAATATTTGCTTGAGAGTCAGTGAGGCATCCTACTTTTTTAAACCACTTCTTGAACTGCTGATAATTTTCATCATTATTAAAAATATACCAAGAACGTACATTCATATCGAATTTAGCCCCTAATTCTTTTACGGATGCATTGTCTTCAAATGGAACATCAAGATAGATTTTTTCAATCACTGCAAATTCATCCAGTGCCTTATCAGCAATCCGATGATGCAGTTTAAAATTCACACCTACAATTGGACGGCCTTTCTTAACGGTTTCATACTCTAACTGTAGATCTGTATTTTCGTTAATTTCTGCCACTATTTTGTCTAATACATAGCGTCTAAAATCTACCCAGCGATCATATTTGGTTTCATTAATATCAATCAGTGCTTTCAAGTTTTCTAAAAGTAATGGCACTTCATAACTCTTTTGATTGGCGTACTTAAATTCGTTTTTAATGAAATAAGTATAAAGACTCATACTGGCAACAGAATCTAGGGCAAAAAGATGTTTTAGCTGATAGGTAGTAAAATTACCCCCAGCCAGTTGAGTGAAATACGGCAACACCTCACTGGTAAAACGAATCTGAATCGCATTTTTAGAATCATCTTCCCATCTTAACTCACGGATAATGGGAACGACAGAATGTACTTTTTTAGTCTTTCTCTTACCATTATCAGCTGGCTCCTCAATAATAAAATGAGCTACCCGGGATGAAAGCTCTTTATAAATCCGATCTATTGCAACATTAATTGAATTACGTTTATTTAATCCTAGTAAATCTGCCAAATCATCCTTATACAAATAAATATAAGTTTGTTCGGTAATTTCACCATCTACCCTATTTTTCTCACTATAATTCGCAACCGCCATTGCATATAAAAGTGCCTTATATTCATTGGCTGATAATTCGATTGGGCGAATTAAACGGTTACTGGTACTGACAACGCCATTATGGCGAATGTTGCCTATACAGTAAGGAATATAATTCGATTCTTCTTGCAATGGTTCAGATTCTGTCATAACCGTGATATTTATAATTTAACTTAGTTTTTATATACAAAAGTGGAAAAACTTTCAAGACTTTCACCACAATATTCTAAAAGTGGAAAGTTTGTCATCAAAAAGAAGCATTTTAGCCGATTTCCTGCACTTAAAGTGGAATTAATTATAATCTTTCCACCCCATGATGACAGACCTTCCACCTTTAGTCTCGAAATTACAGTTCAGAAGGTCTATTTTTACTTTTTTCATTCAGGTCTAGTTAGGTTAAGTCAGATAAAAACCCTGATGTGACAAGGCTTCCACCTTTTTGTTAGATTTAAAAGGTATAACTGCACATATAATCATCAGGAAATATCCAATAAAAACAGATTATCCACAGGTTAAGAAGATACAGTGACAATCTTTCCACCTTTAAAGCTTAGTTATGAGACTTTATTAACAGCTTAAATATTTGTTTTTTAAATTATTTTTAAATAAAAATAGCAGTTATAAAAATAGTAGTGACAAACCTTCCACCCTAGTGACAGACCTTCCACTTTATAGTGACAAACCTTCCACTTTATAGTGACAGACCTTCCACTTTACGGTGACAGACCTTCCACTTTATAGTGACAAACCTTCCACTTTATAGTGACAAACCTTCCACTTTTAAAGTTACAAGCACTTGTTTTATATAATAAAAATATGATCCTAATTATTAATTAGCTAAATAACTAATTATTCTAATTTTTAATTAAGCTAGCTTAGTTAAAAATTTATTTTTTAAGTTGTTTTACAGCTGAATAAATAGGATTTATAAATTTAAAAACTATAGTAAGATGAATGAAAGTTATTTATATTACTAAACATTGAAATAAGGAAGCATCTGACACGCATGTCTGCAAAAATTATTACTGTTGCTAACCATAAAGGCGGATGTGGCAAAACAACGACTGTTGTACACCTAGCCTCAGAACTTGCCAATCTTGGCTACAAAGTTTTAGTCATTGATTTAGATCCTCAAGCAAACGCAAGTTTACACATTGGGATCCAACATCCAAGCGAAATTGCTGTCACTACAGCAGAATTACTAGTGGGCGATATTTCGTTGTTGGCAGATGCATTACAAGAAGAAACGAACTTTGAAAAAGTATCATTAATTTATGGTTCCTTAAATTTAGGAAAAACTGAAGATCAACTAAAAGAAGAAGCTCCCCGTCCTTCTGAAGAGTTAAATATCAAGTTAAAACTATTAAAAGATCTTTATGATTTTATATTGATCGACTGTCCACCTAGCCTTAAATTATTAACAAGCAATGCCTTGGCATCTTCAACACATGTCATTATCCCTATCGAATCAGGATCACAATATGGATTGTATGGGGTAACAGATCTTTTAAATCATCTTGAAAAAATCAAACGTATTAATCCAGATTTAGAGCTTTTAGGCGCTTTACTAATTAAGCATGATGAACGTCAGAATGTCTGTAAGCTGATTCGGGATGAAGCCTTGAAACAGGTAGGTAAAATTTTAGAAACCACAATTCCTCAAAGTACTAAAGTCAATCAAGCAGCGATTCTGCAACAACCACTTTTGAAAGTAGAAAAAAATTCAAAAGTACGTAAGGCTTTTGAAAGCCTTGCCAATGAAATTGTAGTGAAAATTAAAACCTGAGAGCATTATGGCAAGCACCAAAGAGCTTTTAGCTCAGAAACTGAAACAGAATACAGAAAAACATCAGCAAGCACAGAAAGACAATATTAAAGAGCCGAAAGAGTTTAGACGTAATGTCCCTATTGAGGATATCAGCCGAAGTCCAAACCAGCCGCGTAAAATATTTGAAGAGTCACAGTTAAAAGAACTGGCGGATTCTATTAATGAAATCGGCCTTTTGCAGCCCATTACAGTGCGTAAACTGGATAATCTGAAATATGAACTGATTGCAGGCGAGCGACGCTTACGGGCACATCAATTACTCGGAAAGTCTGTGATTGAAGCCATTATAATTGATGCAAATAATGTAGAAGCATCTTTGTTAACCCTGGCAGAGAATTTAAAGCGTCAGGATCTGACAGATTATGAGATTTTTATTGGCCTGAACTCACTTGATGAGAAATTAAAGAAAAACAAGCAACGTTTAGCCAATTCACTGGGTTTAAATCGCGAAGATATGTACAAGTATTTAGCATACGAAAAACTGCCGCAAGCAATTTTAAATGACCTTGATGTGGAACCAGGCTTGCTAGGCCGTACTGCTGCAACTGCATTCAAAAAATTTCTATCGGATCATCTTGAACAACTCTCTGAAGCCGAAGTGGCCTTACTCGGAGCTTGGGAAAAATTAAAAGACAAAAAACTCGAGCAAAGCAAAGTTACTACTTATGCTGAAAAACTATTGAGTCAGAATCCAGAAAAACTGACCACAACATCCGTGGTCAGAAAAATTGAATATGCCGGTAAGATTGCGGGGAATATCAAACTGAATCAAAAACAGCTTAAGGTTTCTCTGAATATCTCGGAAATTGACGAAGCCAGTCTCTTACAATTAGAAGATTTCTTAAAACAGCTGATTCAAAAAAGCGAAAAAGTGTAGCAAGTTGCTACACTTTCTTAGCACCCTGAAACTAATTACATCCTCATGCATTATTGAAATTTATTTTCTTAAGTATGCTTCTTTACATTTGGTCTTTGAGAGTACTGTTACTTCGGACTGAGATTAAATTCTGCCTTTCTTCTTGTGGAGTAGTTTTATATTTATCCGGAAATATTATATATGTCCATATAAGCACTCCCAGTTTTCAGGTTTTGTATCAAAATAATCAATTCTTATCAGATTTTTCGATAGGGAAGTATATGTGCTGGTGGAACATAAATAATTTGGTGGTGTTTCAAAAGGTATGCTGCCGTTAAAAAAATACGTTATTAAGGTAAAAGAAAGTAAGCATCCAGCTAACACAGCCTTACCAAGCGATCCTATAAGCCTTAATTTAGTTCCCACCTAAAAACAAGTGGGGACTTAATCTATGAACATGGATATATATTCAGCAACACCTCCTGTTGCTAAAAAACGCAGAACATACAGCAAAGAATTCAAATTCAGTATTGTCAATGCCTGCAAAAATCCTAATACCTCGATCGCTTCGGTCGCACTGCAACATAGTATTAATGCCAACCTTGTCAGTCGTTGGATCAGGATCTTCAGCCATCATGATGGTGCCGTGCAGGATCCTACTCATGTGAATCCAGCATTTATTGCTTTGCCTTACACTGCTGCAATCAGCCAACCTATTGATGAGAGGATCACGTTGTGTATCACCGTGCCTCATACGAATAATGATATTCAGCTAAAATGGCAGACATCAGAAATACCTGCCTTGGCAGAATTACTCAAGGCACTGGCAACATGATCCGTATCAATGAAATTTGGCTCTCTACCCAGCCCATGGACATGCGTGCAGGTATGGATACGACCATGGCTCAGGTGGTGAGAGCCTTTGGCTACATCAAACCGCATTGCGCCTACCTGTTCTGTAATAAACGTGGTCATCGTATGAAAGTGCTGGTACATGATGGACTGGGCATCTGGCTGTGTGCCAGGCGGCTGGAACAGGGAAAATTCCACTGGGCTCAAGTTCACCAAGGTGAAACCGTGGTCCTCAACCCGGAACAGTTACAGGCATTAATCCAGGGTTTGCCCTGGCAGCGCATTGGACGACAGCAAGTGGTAACAATGCTCTAAACCAAGCTCGGCTATTCTGCTATTCTCCAAACGTTCTATTTCATTCTCTTCATGACCTCAGGCATACTGCGGTCATGAATACGCTGCCTGACTTAAGCCAACTGACCCATGAACAACTGCTGGAATTTACCCGGCAGTTGGCGATGCAGCATCAGTCTCTAGCACAATCAAACCAGCAATTAGATTCTAAAGTTCAACATCTTTCTATTCTCAATCAAAAATACGAGCATGAACTGGCGCTGTTTAAAAAGCACAAATTCGCCCAAAAGAATGAACACTTAACGGCAAAACAAATCCATCTGTGGGATGAAGCGGTTGAAGAAGATATTGCCGCGGTTGATCTAGAACTGGAACGGCTAAATGCAGATAAAACTAATGCAGCGACACAGAAAGCCAAAACCAATAAACCTAAACGTCGACCACTGCCAGATCATCTACACACCATCCGTATTGAGCATGAACCTGCATCAACCCAATGTGCTTGTGGCTGCCAACTCCGTCGTATCGGCGAAGATGTCAGTGAAAAACTGCATTTCAGACCGGCACAGTTCTATAAGGAACAGCATGTGCGTGGTAAATGGGTCTGTGATCAGTGTGACACTCTGACTCAGCAAGCGATGCCCGCCTATGTGATTGATAAAGGCATTGCTTCACCTGAATTGCTCAGCCATGTGCTGGTATCGAAGTATGCCGATCATTTGCCGCTGTACCGTCAATGTCTGATCTATCAGCGGGCGGGAATCGAACTTTCTAGATCAACTTTATCTGACTGGATAGGTCGCTGCGGTGTAGAACTGGAACCTCTGGCCAATGCCTTAAAAGAGGTGGTACTACAACAGCAGGTGCTGCATGCAGATGAAACACCGGTCACCATCATGCGGATGGGTGAGAATAATAAAAAACCGAAGAAAGGTTATGTCTGGGCCTATGCCACTACACAGTACAATCCAGTTCAGGCGGTGATCTATGACTTTCAGGATAGTCGTTCAGGCCAGCATGCTGAAGAGTTCTTGAAAGGCTGGCAGGGCTATCTAGTCTGTGATGATTACAGTGGTTATAAAGCACGCTTTAAATCAGGCGATGTCATTGAGGTGGGCTGCATGGCGCATGCACGTCGTAAATTCCATGAACTGCATGTAACTGGGAAAAGTCAGGTCGCTGAACAGGCATTAGTGCTGATTCAGAAACTGTATGCGATAGAAGCAGAGCTCAGGAAAAAGACCGATGGTACAGCGGAAGACCGCCGCGAATACCGACAACAGCATAGTCAACCAGTGATGCAACAACTATATGAATGGCTCAACCAACATCATCTGACAGTGCCATCGAGTTCTCCCACCGCCAAGGCCATCAATTACACTCTGAAGCGTTGGCCAGCTTTAAGCCGCTATCTGGATGATGGCAATCTACCGATTTGCAATAATTGGGTCGAGGTGCGACACGAAGTCGCTTAATGAAGTTGTTCCCCCTGCGGGAACCACCCGTGTCACCGGGTGAATCTAGAAGGCTGAATAAAGAGCGCCTTCGACAATGTAACGAGGCACCGCAAGGTGCGGGGTATCAATCGTGAGAGGCGTACCCTTCTGGCAGCCATAGCCGGACAAGGGCTAGATAATCGGTATGGTGAACACATGTGAATCTGCGTAACGATCGTCAAGTTGAACGAGCGGAAATGGCTGATACGCTCGAACCAAAACGGTAATGGAGGTGGGAATTGCGTCTTTCGACTACGCATTCGTGACCCATACGCCTCCCGGTCGATAGCAGGCACCTAAGCCGATGTACTTCAGTAAGCGGAACGTGGAAATCCCGTATTACTCCCATTGGGAAAGCAGTTTGCAAAAACTGCCCATGGTGATGCGGGCGAAGGAACGAGGAAAAAGCGAATGCCAGTCTGTAATGGGTTGGATAGAGGTTGAAACATTACCCCACGCGAAAGCGGGCTGACGTCCTTATGGTCTCTCATCACAAGAGAGTGTGTAGAACCCTTTTAATGGAGGGAGAGCAAATGAATGCAGCAGTATCAGCGTGTGCACCTTCCAGCACATCGTGGGACAGCATCGATTGGATTGCTGTACAGCGTCATGTCAGAGGGCTGCAAGCGCGTATTGTGAAGGCGGTACAAGACGGCAGGCATAACAAGGCGAAAGCTTTGCAATGGCTGCTGACTCACTCGTTTAGTGGCAAAGCATTGGCCGTCAAACGAGTGTCTGAAAACAAAGGCAAAAACACGGCTGGGGTCGACAAGGTGACTTGGAATACACCCAAGGCCAAGACCGGTGCGATGATGTCGTTGAAGAGGCGAGGTTACACGCCCCTTCCGCTTCGGAGAGTCCTTATTCCGAAGAAAAATGGCAAGATGAGACCTCTCGGGATACCCACGATGAAATGCCGGGCCATGCAGGCGCTCCATCTGCTGGCTTTGGAACCCATCGCGGAGACCACTGCTGATCGGAACTCTTATGGATTCAGGGCTTTGTTGCACAAAGATTTCATAACTATATGATTTTAAAAGTTTTGATTGTTTTTTGATCCAAAATTAAATTTATTTAAATCAGATGCTTACATATTTATGCAACAAAGCCCTTCGTAGCCTGCTTTTTCTACGGCTTTAATTAAAGTAGCGCGATCAAGTGGTTGATGCGCATAAATGACTGCTTTTTCGGTAGCCAGATTTACATGAGCCGATTCAACACCCTCAACAGATTTTAAAGCTTTTTCCACACGGCCTACACAAGAAGCACATGTCATCCCCTCAATCTCTAATGTTTCACTGTAGTGTGGCGTATCAGTCATTTCGGTACTCATATACGATCTCTATCATTTAGATATGCTGAGTTCTATATGCGAAGATCAGCTCGAACCAAGATTAGGTGGAATTCAGGGATTACTTTTATTTCAAGCAAGTACAGGTTTTATCTGTACGATGAGGAAAATAAGAGAGTAAAAGTGGTAAGGAATTCCCACTGTTACTCTAACAGAGATTAAGCAGGATCAGCTGTAAATCCACGCTCACTGAGAGTGGCAATGACTTGATCCTGACTCACCGTTGTGTTGATTTCAATAATACGGTTTTGTAAATCAATATCGAGTGAGGCATTCGAGTCGAGCTCTTTAATTGCGGTAGTAATGCCGCGTGCACAACCACCACAAGTCATATTAGCGATGTGAAATTTCATATGTTGCTCCTTTTTAACAAAACATTTGTTTAAAACATTAGAACAGTAACTCTAAACTTTCACCATACAACCAGCCTTTTTCTGAATCAGTTACTCGCTGTAACTTGGTCTGTTTACAACCTTACAGTTTTCTTCAGAGTATTCCAAAGAAGAGTGTTCTAATGACTACAGTAAATAACACTAAATATAAAAAAAATGGAAGAATAATTTACTAAGTTATTGTTTTTAAGTTGATCCTTGTTTTATATGGGGGTGATAATAACTTCTGATTACTAGTTTTTACCTTAAATATACCGATTGAAAGATTCATTTAAAGGCTATGAATACATGAGTTTTACAGTTTGGCTAGGTCAGCATGAGTACTTTTCACAAGATTTAAGATCGACCATGAACGTGATTAAGTTATAGGGGATTGATGAAATAGTTTTTATGAATTTCTGGCTTTCTGGGCTGATTTTATCAAATTCATGTCTATGCAAAATTGCGACATATTTCTCGTGCTGGTAGTTATCCAGAGTTTGGTCTGCATCTATCCATAGTGCAGACCTTTTTTTGGTGACAGTTTTTTCTTAGTGATTTTCGATCTGGATGTAGTGATTTCACGTTTGCAGAATATATCTTGGCGGTGATCCATCTAATATTCGTGATTATAAAGAGAGCTAATTCACAGGTTCTACAGATTATGTAGCGACTAACTATATCAAAGTCTATTTGCAGTTGATGGTTGGCGCTTAGTTTATATTTACGCTTAGGTTTCAGTTAAAAAATCAATATTCTGTTGAATCCGTGATTGAATCATCTGTAGGGTAGATTCTCGAATTTGATGGGGATACAGGCGCTGCGCAATTTGACTAAATTGAAGTGCAATTTCACGCATGGTCAAGATGATCTCATCGACTTCTAGAGTAGTCAGATTAGCTTCTGAAGTACCGAGTTTATGTATGTCATTTCGGGAAATATTGAGCGCTTCTCCCATAATGTCCATTTGATGATAACCACCTGGACCCTCGCAGAAGGTCACATCATAGGCTGGAGCCAATTTCCATTGACCATTTTTCTCCATGAGAAATGAAAAGTTCTTAGTATGGTCATCCCGATTATTGAAAAGCACATTAAACACAGCACGTTTAAAAGCATGCAATCTTTCTCGTACATCTTGCGTACACATCAAGGTTGCCCGGAGAAAATTGCGATAGTCTAGGCTACCTGGAACTTTATAGTCTGCTCCTGTATATGCAGCCAAACTCTGCATTGGAATCCGCATACCATTTTGACGATCGAATCGTTTAGAAGCAAAAGCCGTTAAACCATTGGGCAAATTAAAGAAATGGGTATCTGGAGTCTCAATTGCACAAAGTCGCAAACATTCTGCATAGACGGCTTCAATGGCGCAGACTTCAGGATGCTCTTGCTGAGCAGGAAACTTAATCAGCCAGGCTTCATGTTGATCAGAATCTTGAGTCGAAAACTCTAAATTGACAGGATCTCGGTAAACCAACGCTTTTGGTCTGGCACCTTGAGGGGAGCCACCCATGACCAATAAATGCTGTAGAAATTCACCACCTTCACCTTTGAGTACTTCTTGAACTTCCTGGGCCAGTTGTTGTAAAGGGATATTTTCTGAGGTTTGCATGTCAGCAACACAAGGTTCAAAGGAGAGGGCACCCATTGCGTGACTACTAATATAGGTCAGACGCTCCAAAGGTCCAATTCGTGCTGAATTTAAGCCAATTTTTTTGAAATATCGATCCATCAACATCATGCCCCAACCATCTGGTAAAGCGTCATAGACTGGACCTGGGAGTCCCATTTGATGAGTAGGAAAACCTTGTCTGAATGGTAGACCTTTTAAAGGCAGCAAGTAAGAAGAGAGCTCAACACCTTGCTGTATTGCTTCTGGACTATATTCAAAAGCAATGGTGGGTCTACCTGTCGTGGCTGTTGAACTAATCAGCGTTCCCCATAACCATGATTCGCCCCAACCGTTGTAATAAACATTAAGTCTATTGAGCATTATCCCTTCCTCTTAATACGGTGGCGCTTACTTTGACTCTCATAGCGAAGAATGTCATTCACACTGTTAAGCTGAGGTTTAAATAGTTCCTGAAGTTCGTTTAATCGACCCAAGACCATTGCAATACGGACTAAATTTTCAACAGATACATTTCGTCCCGCTTCAAGATTCGAAACTGTATTCACGCCGACACCAGCGCGTGCTGCTACCTCAGCTTGAGACATCTCCAGAAAGAGTCGTTGCTTACGTAAACGCTCACCTAAAAGAGTCACAACTTCTTCTGGTTTAGTGAAATATAAATCCATTAAATTGGGTCTTAAGAATGAATAATTTAATTAAATCACAAAATAATGGAATTAATCTATAGCTATAGTGTGGCTAAGGAGGGCTTTGTTGCACAGCACATCAGAAGGGTAGGTATAGTCCTTGGGTATCGGTTACAGAAAATCATCAGGATGTACTTTGACTGATTGTTGATACGGAGATTTCAGTATTTTCATTTTTCCTAATAGGTCACATTACTTAGAAAGGGTTCTTCGAAAATTAGTTCATACTTTAAAAATCCTATAAATATTGAGGATATTTTCTTAATGCTTTCAATATAGCATGCGGCTATATGTAACTCGAACGGGCTTAATCTGCCTTTCAGTATAAATTTTTTGGGCGTGAGAGGGGAGAGGTGTGAGGGCAAGCAATTTATATCGTGGATACTTCTAAATTACTTATGTAATAGAAGGTGGTAAACATGGATTTAGAGGTAATAACACTAAATATAAAAAAATTGGAAGAATAATTTATTAAATTATTGTTTTTATGTGGTTATTGGTGATGTTATGAATAATAATAACTTTTTTCTTGATGAATTTTACCTAAAAAAATTGATCAGATAATTTTCTTTAAATGTCATGCATACATAAATTTGACAGTTTGAAGGGATCGGTATGTGCATTTTTCACAAGGTTAAAGATCGACCATAAATGTGATAAACGGCAGAGGATCATTGAAAAATGAATGGATTTAAACACTACATGTATGCACGAAAAAAAGTATCGCTGCGGTTCTGCTGACAGGCTGTATTGAGCATTGAATGCAAATGATGTAGTAATTGTCTACAGGCTATAGGACCAGCATGAAGAAGAATGAAATGTAGTTGCCAATTTATAACCTTGGTTGAAAAGCATAGCATTGTTATTCGGAGAAGTGAGGTAAGCCATCCTTCTCTTATTCATTTAAAATGATTCTTACTCAACTGATCTCGACTCATGGGCTGGTTCCAATTAGACGGATAATAACTTCCATCCCCTATCTTTTTCTTACCACATTTCTTGCATTTAATCCCTTCTTTGGAGATTTGATTCAGCATCACTGTTGTCGGTTGAATCAAATCAATGACATAGTTCGTTGGTTCAGGAAAAGCAGAAGAGGCTGCTTTATTGCAAAAGAGAACATTCGGATCAAATGGATTGGATTGCACAAAAGCCATGATACAGCCACAGAGTAATTCACCTGCATGTAATCTGTAACATCCATTCAGGTCATCAGACGAAGATTAATCTGAAATTTAAGCACTAAACACCATAAATCTATGTATGGGCAGACTTTTTTGAGACATATGTTGATAAACATGCGGCAAGTTACATTGCTTAAAAGTCTATCTAAGTTAACGATCTATTCAATTCTGGATAAGTAATCTGAATATTACGATCCTAAATTACCCGAAGAGTATTAAGATTTCTAAGAATCGTGATTGTTGGTTTATTTGGGAAATTAATCAGTGGATTGAAGCAAAGATGATGGCTCATTAAGGATTGTGGGCTTCGACTACTTAAATTTTAGGTATTTTGAATAAAGCATATTTCAAAAATCTTAATTAATGGATTTAAATTACCATAAAAACCTTCAATATTGGCTTGAATCCATTGTTGTTGAGAGTCAATGCGAGACCAATCAATACCATAACCACAATGAGCAATCAGATGCTCAAAGAAAATCCGTTGTGTACGTCCATTACCTTCACGGAATGGGTGTATGACATTAAGCTCACAATACAAGTCGGCAAGTTGAGGAATCAGTTGTTGTGGTGCTAAGCCTTGAAAGTATTTTTTTTCTTGAAGCGGTTTGAGTAGTTTATTGGTTTCAATTTCAATACGGGAAAAATTACAAAAACGGGTGTCACCTTTGGAAATATCGATTTGTCTTAACTTTCCTGCCCAGTCGTATAAGTCGCCAAAGAGCTGCGCATGAATTGATTTTAAGTATTGTAAGTCGTAAGGTGGTTCAGCATATTCAATTAAGTTACTTGCCAATCCAGACAGTTCTAGTTCAGCTTGTTCTAAAATTTGTTCATCACGAATATTGAGTTTGTTCTTTAGGATATTTGTGCCAGGGTAACAATACAGGCTGTCACCCATTTCCCCATATTTATCCATACATGCACCTGACTAAGATTCGGGTTGCGAATACTTCTTATATTTTTGCAAGATTTCAGCTTTACTTTGTTGAGTTGTTTGAGCTGTCGTTGTAATGCCTTCAAGCTTTAGGCTGGCTTGATAGTTTTGCGAACGTGTCGCTTGAATATATTTTCTTTTCTGTTCAGTGGTTCTGAGCATTTCGAAACTCCATTGATGCTACACGTGAAGTAAGTATAGCAGAGAATCTTTTTGATCAATGCTGCATACACAGCATTTCTAAAATGTAATACAACGGTATTGTTTCATGTAATAACAGAAAACTAAAAAAAAGTGGAAGAATTCTTAAAATTTAGACCGTCATAGATAAGCAAACCGTATGTATTTGTTGAGAATTGTAATTTTGAGAAAATTTAGTTGATAAATTAAATGAAGTTTCATATACAAAGATATGCTCATTTTTTAAATCGATAAAAATGTTAAGATTTGACTATTTGGTAAAAAATATAGAAATTTTTATGGGGCAATTTATCATGCCCTTTTGCTTTGACCGAAAAAATGTTCAACTTGAGATAGTAAAAATTAACTCAGAACTACTGAAAATCAAAAAGATTAAACAGAGTCAGAAAGTAGTAGTACAAGCAAAGTTCAAAATAATCTATGTGAAAATTTGGCAAAAAATCTTGCTATTGATGCAAACGGAGCCAGGCTTACGTGTGCATTCTAATTATGTTGCAATCTTACAGTTGATACATAATCTTGATGATTTTATCGAAAAATCACAACAACACTTGTGCTTTGAAAGAAAAGCTCAGAAAGAACTGGATGCTAAATTTTTTGCAAGATTTTTTAAGCTAACAAAGAATTCAATAAAGGATCAACTTTTACCAAATCGTTCTGATCACAATGAATTTAAACAATGCAACGTGATAAAAATATTAAGCGAAAATGAATATGCCAAACATTGAAACACAAGAGCAATTCTTAGATTTAGCAGAAAAATATCAACAAGATTATTGTCTATTACGTGATGATATTGTAAATACACAATTTGTCGATCTATCAGATGATTTGTATAAAGATGTCTACGCTCTATACAAATTAGCACAACAAATTTATAGCTATATATCAGGCTCCAGACAGATCGGTAAGTATTCTTTTTTAGCTGCTGTGAGTTTTTTTGCATGTCCAGATTCTAGTAATACACAAGAGCTGTCATCGCAACGTTATTTGATTCTACAAGCGAGTTTTTTAACATATCGGCAGTATCAAGAATTTGCAAAAATTGATAAAGCTGAGAATAAGCAAAAACATGTTTGTGACCTATTACGCTATGTCTCACGATATGTGCTGGATTCTAATCATGCTGAATTATTTCATGAATGTAGTAAGCTGCTAAATTGTTATGTCACGTACGAACGTAATTTGAAAAAAGAGGATCGTAATCAACTTTTTAATATTAAAGATTTCGAACAAGTACAAGTCATAGAGTATTTATCGGCTCTATTAATAATTTTTAAAAGACTAGATGATCGTCGTGTAGTTCATCGTCAGCGTAAGTCAAAAAAAAGCAAAGTTTTGCAATGGCCGACGAAAAATGAACTCAAAAAATTTCGTGAAATTAAAACGGGTAAGCAAGTAGATATTGGACATAACGCAAAGATTAGTATTTATGATGCCGCTCTTCACAAAGATGAAGAGGGTGAAGTTGATCTATTAGATCCTGAAATGGAGTTTTATTCAGAAGATGAAAAGTCTAAAAATTTAAATTATATACTCAGCGATAATGCGACGCATCTAATGCGGCATCGCCAGCGCCGTCATGCTCCTTTTGTTACAAATCCACATTATTTGGCGCCAGATATACTGAAGCAAATTGTTTATGTGTTGAGAACCGAGTTATCCGGGCACTGGAGGGATGCTGCAATCGCTGCAGCATGTTTATTGTCACTTTTGACGGGATTATCACCCGTCGCACTGATGGATTTTAACGAGCTTATTCAAGATGGAATTTTGATCCAGAATGGTTCAAGTAGACGTCGCGAATATTTACTCAAATTAAATCTTAAAATTACAGAGCAGAAGATTAAGAGCTTAAATCATGTGCGGTGGAATGAAGTGATGACACATCAACTACATTTACCTTCTGCTTGGTTTGACTATATAGAACAAGCATCGAATCCACTAATTTCATCAACACACATTAATACGAAACTTAAGAATTGGCTTGATAATCGGTTTGTAGGTTCGATCACTGTAGAAAAACTGCAGGCTCAATTATATTTTCATATATATTATGAAACATATAATGAATATCTTGCTCATGTAATTGCTGGGCGGGATAGTCAGCATCACATGCCTGGTATCTATTATGGCGGGCTACCGAAAACTCAACTCAGTAGCACATATCTAGCCTTTTTAGAAAAAGCACTTACACCACATTCCACACATTTTACTGAAGACACGGCTGAACTAAAAATATTGCAACAACAATTCAAAGTGCAATCTGCATTATCTATAGGAAGGATAGGGAGCCAACTGGCACTTGAACCCAATTTTGTGAAAGAGCAATTCCATATTTTACATAGACATTGTCACGAAAACATCCAAGAAGATAAGCACATTATTAATCAACTTAATGCATATGCGTGTTGGATGTGGCATATCAGTTTGTTGAGTTTGGCAAGTCGGCCTAAAAAAAACCTGTTGGGGAATTTGGATGATTATTGTGTTGAGCTCAAGCTTTTATATGTGAATGATAAAAAAAATAGTAAAGCAAGAAAAGATGGTCGTTTTATCCCTTTATCTGATTTTTTCATAAAAACACTGCAAAATTACACTGCCTTTTTAGAACAAATTATTGAAGCGTACGGTTCATTTTTTAGACAAGTCTTTGCAAAGAAGAAGATAACTGTAAATGATCTTTTTGGTAAGGTCATTTTTAGTAAAGATATCTTGCCGATAACTGTCAAAGAATGGCAGAGCAGGAAAATTAAGTTAATCCCTTTATCGAGAAAATGGGTGAATTCATATATGCAAGGAGTCTTTCCAAAGAATATGTATTCGAATTGGTTACGTCATTTTGACATGAACTTTTTGATGCATGAGCAGCAAGAGGGTAAACCAGCATTAGCTTTTCACTTAATTCAGGCCCTGTATGGTCATGACCAACGTGACCGAGAGGCTTTTCATCCGCATTCTTCACTTATCCCGAATGTCTATGTACAGCAAGCCCGCCAGCAATTGCAAGATAATGTCAAATCTTTATCGATTAAACACTTAGAGCGAAAATAGTTGTATGCAAAAAATCAAAGAACTAATAAAACCACAACTAGATGATCTATTTGTTGATATTCATAAAATGGTGAAAAAGTCGCTAGATAGACAGCCTTCTCCACCTGAAGTATTGACGAAAGAAATGCAGCAAAAACTTGATCAGCAGATCGCTGAAAAATGGCATGACATTAAAGATAGTGTTGATTGTTTGAGTCAAAAGTTGAGCCGAGACGAACAATCAAAACTGATGCAATTTACTGAAGATGAATTTAATAAAAGAAGGAAGCAATTCAACCAGAATGTAGATAAAAAATCATACAGAATTAAGCTAAATCCACATACTAAACGGATCGTACTGCCTAGAAAAATTGAGAGTACAGAGTCACGGTTAGAACAGGGGCATCTACATATCCATGTACTTAAGGAATTAAGGCAGTATTGGCAAGATTCATTTGAATATTGGAATGAACCAAAGTACTTATGGGGAAATTTATGCTTAAGTTTTATATATATTTCAGGCTGTGCAGATGAACAGCATTTGATTGCTATTCAGAAGCAATTGCAGGAGGCCATTGAGCTTGGTACAGATCTGAATTGTTTTCGGTTATACCATTCGGACTACAAAAAAATCACTAATCCATTGTTACTACATTATCGTGTTGAAAACTCTCAATATGGCAACGATGTAGAACAGGGAAAGTTGTACCAATGGAAACATGTTTTTTTTAACCCATATGCGCAGTTCATTTTGCAATATTTAAAAAAGTTGAAAGCTGCTCAGAAAGAATTTTGTCTGCAACATTCAGTTGAAGATTGTATTTTAGAAAGCTTGAGTAAGATAGGCAGGAAAAAAAGTCTTGGGGATCTGCAATATCAAATTAAACGCCGTGGATTTCGTGCATTTAATGATGTGCAAATGGTACTCGAATTTAATCCAAACCTCAGCATAGATATATTTTTGAGTAATGTGCTTCAGCAAGAGATTAATACTGTTGCTTTAAGGCCATCCGAATTTAGATTGCTGTGGAATAATGATTACAATCAAGTCACAGAACCAGATAATCGCCCTATTCATTTTGAACAAGAGCAGTTACTTCCTGAAGTTCCGACTGTTCAAAGCAAATTACAAACGATTCCGTATGAGTTGATGTTGTTTGGTCAAAAGAAACGTAAAGGTCAAAAAGTTGAGCGTTTAGATAAAAAGAGGAATAAAGAAGAACGCACGCTACGTTTTTGGCAAGAAACTAGAAGGGTGTTAGAGGAGAAGATAGTTGATGCTAATACGGAGGAAAAGTCTTTAATTGATGCTCAACTACGCTTAATTCACTGGTTAATGCATTTAAAAAAACGAGGGCTTCAATTATCAACTATTGAAAGCTACTTAGGATCGTTTGGCAAAGAATTTATATTTGAGATTTGGCTCAATAAATTAGATTTAAAGCAACAATCCATAGATGACTATGAGGATTTATATCGGCAGCTATTGAAATACAGCAGTGAACGTGATGAAAAAGCAGTTCAACGAGATTCGGTGAAAGGAAAAACCTCTCGTAAGATGCACCAAAGCGCAGAATACCGTTTTGGTCGCCTAAAAGATTTTCATCAATTCTGTATAGAGAATTATGATGCTCCAGGGGTATTGGTGTTACAGAATTCAAGTTTTAAGCATTTACAAATTTGCAATGCACGGCTAGTGAGTCCTTTGCTATTTGGCAAATTATTGGAAAAACTAGAAAATTTAAGTCAAGAGCCAACGGCATCAGAGTGGGTCGATCATCTGAGTTGTTTAAAGCTGATGTATTTACTAAGTTATAGAACTGGACTTCGATTAAATGAAGTTCGTTGTCTTAAAATACAAGATATTATTTGCCCAGAGCTACTTTATAAAGAAAAAGAAAATACAGTTTTTAATAATATCACGCTTCATATCCAAGACAATTCATATCGCCGTCTGAAAACGCGAAGTGCGAATCGTCAAATACCATTGAAAATTGCATTGTCAGAACATGAGTTTTTAGTAGTACAACGTTACATACAACATCGTTATGAGCAATATTTGGTTAATCAGCAGGATGATCTACTTTTTAGTGTGAATCATCGTGTATTAACTGATCAATGTATCAGCAAAATTACAGTAGATTTGTTTAGTCAAATATTAGGTATGCATCATGGCTTTAGTTTTCATACATTACGCCACAGTGCTGCTAACTATCTAGCAATAACTTTGCTCGGTTCAAAAGAAATGATCAAGACCTACACAGATTGTCCTTGGGTAAAAGCAAAAAAGATGAGGGATTTATTGTTTGGTATGAAAGCACGTGCTCAAGAAGAGATTATTCAACATAAATGGCAGGTGCTCGCCTCTTGGATGGGGCATAGCAGTATTGAGCAAACGGCTTCAAATTACCTTCATGTTTTGGATTTATTAGCAGTCGATCGAATTTATAATTCGCCGTGTATCATTTCAAAAAAAGTATTAGAACAGTGTTTTAGTCCAGTGAAGTCAAGTACAGACTACATAAACCTAAATCGTTATACTCAGCAGCAGAAATGGTTTAATTCTTATCAGCAAACACAGCCAGTTACGATGGCTGGCCGACAAGAAAAGAAGTTTAGTATAGAGAAGAGTACTCTGACACCTTTTCAACGTTTGATAAGTTTTAGAGAAGGTCGATTAAGCGAAGATACCCAAGCTCAAGAATGGATGCAACGATGTCAATGGATGAGCACTAAATGGATGGATCGCCAAAAATTTAATTTAAAAACGAATTATGTTTATAGTAAGAATTTAGAAGAGAGTTGGTTTGATGAACTTTACGAAAAGGCTAAAAAACTGACTCGTCCAGATGAAATAATTCCTCTCCTTGATTTTCATTATAAAGATGATAGGCAGCAAGATGCACTGAAAGAAAAGAACATGGTTAAGGCGCTTAAAATATTATTATTATTTGGAAAACTGCGTAAGAATTTTCTACATTTTCAATGCCGAATGAAAGGTGATGAGCAACAAATTGTTAATTTTATTACTGGTATAGAGCCAATGTTAGGAGATCATCTGTATTTAGAAAAACAAAACTACCCAGTTAATTTGGATGCTCCTGAGCGAACCGTTAAATTTAGTTTTCAAAGAGTTGTCGGCTCTAACAAAAAAAATGTTACTCCGCTGGTTATATTTAATTTAATGTTAAAAATGATGCAAAAAGATGAACTCTGGATCAAATAGCCTAAGCATGTTAAAGGGGAATTGTTTAGAAATTTCCCTGTTTATAAGTAAACTGCCTTTATGAAAAGCACCATGCTGACTTGGATTAATAAGCGGAATGTAGTATCACAGTTTGATCGCTGGATTTACGAAAATGGTGTGAAGATTAGGAGCCTGTAAATAATTTTGTGTAATTGCTTTTCATAAATTTAAAGGTGATTGCTTAAGCGGTCACCGAATTCAATAATAAAGCGGCTCATGGCTAAACGCCAGTCGCGAATAGGCATATTCCACTTTTTAGACGCTGCATCAATTGCCAGGTAAATCACTTTACGTACAGAATCATCCGTTGGAAAGACTTTACGCTTTTTGATCGCCTGACGTATTACGCTGTTTAATGATTCGATCGCATTGGTGGTATAGATGGCTTTGCGTATCTCGGCTGGATAAGCAAAGAAGGTATTTAGATTCTCCCAGTGTGTACGCCAGCTTTTGCTGATCTGTGGGTACTTGTCATCCCATGTTTGGGCGAATTGATCCAAGGCCATCAAGGCTGCCTCTTCAGTAGGTGACTGATAAACGGCTTTTAAATCCTGAGTGACGGCCTTGTAATCTTTCCATGATACGTATTTCAAGCTGTTACGCAGCATATGGATAATGCACAGCTGGATATGGGTTTGCGGGTATACGCTGTTAATGGCATCAGGAAAGCCTTTTAGTCCATCCACACAGGCGATCAGAATATCCTGCAACCCTCGGTTTTTAAGCTCAGTCAGGACATTCAGCCAGAACTTTGCACCTTCATTCTCAGCCATCCACATGCCGAGCAGTTCTTTCTGTCCATCAAGATTAATGCCTAAGGCAAGGAATACAGCCTTGTTGATAACACTGCCATTCAGCGACTTGCTCCTTAACAGCATCAGTCACCTTGGAAATAAGCGTTGGCGATACATCAGCATCGTACATTTCTTTGAAAGTAGCCACGATTTCACGGGTAGTCATGCCTTTGGCATAAAGGGATAGAATTTGGCTATCCATTTGCGTGATACGAGTCTGATTCTTTTTAATTAGCTGTGGCTCAAATGTGCCATCACGATCTCGTGGTGTGGTGATCTCAATCTCACCATCATCGCTCAGCACGGTCTTACTGGAATAACCGTTACGAGCATTTGAACCGTTCTTACGAGCATTCTTTTCATGTCCGAGATGTTCGGTAAGTTCGGCATTGAGAGCCGTTTCAACAGTGAGTTTAGTCAACAATCGGGTGAATTGATTGAGATCGTCTTCTGTTTTGATTCCTTTAGCAAATTCTGCTGCAAGGTCTTTTAGTTTTTGTTCGTTCATCATGTTGCCTGACTCCGTTGTGAATATGAACATAGCAAATTCAGGCAATTACACAATTTAATTTACAGTCTCAAGATTAGCGGTATGGTAAATCGATGAGCTAAAGTGTTGTAGTCCAAACTCGATCTGACAATTACCCATTTTTTAGTGTGCCCGTCAGGTTAAATTTGAACTGAATTTTTCTCAGCCCAAATTCATTTCCAATCAAGTTATGTTTCAAGTGGCGTGCGAACACTGCACAATTTAATTCACGGTGCCTAAGACAGGTATCAACTTCGGACCAGCCATTCTAGCTTTGCTAATGATTTCCACCAGCTCATCATAAGTCAGTTCAAACTTATCCTCACTATCAAATACATAGACCATATTCTTGCCTTCATGTTCAGGTGGAGTAGGTGGTACAAATCGTTTCGGGATAAGAATTTGTGCGAGTTGTTCGTCAGTTAATTTAAATAAGTGCATGTTTTTATCCTACTGTTCCTTAAAATGTATTCAAACATACTCAAGGACTAATTCGCACTCTGTTAATGTCTTGTTGCCAAGCGTGTAACTAGAGCCTGAGTCGGTCAGTTCCGACTTGTAGCGGTCAGTCCGTTCTTGCAATATACGCTTTACAGTTTTGTAAGGCGTATAACGACTTATCTCATTGTCGTTTAATCTTGCAAGCACGTTTCTCGCAGCATTCCAATCAGCTTGCACAACTTCCCCATTGAAACGGTGAAAACGATCTCCCTTACGTGTACCTATTAAAAGGCCATGCAAGAAAGAATCACTTTGCGAAGTATATGCAGAATTGACTAGATGCACCGTAGAACCTCTACGGTGAGATATAGAAGTTAGGGCATTAGCTAACAAACCTTTAGCCCATGTATTTAAGCGTCTATTGGTGTTTTTGCCATAGTTGCGTTTACTTTGAATTGGGGATGTTAAATCTTCCGCAACAATCACTTTGGCTTTATCAACCAACTTGTGAGTTGCTGTAAATATTAATGTTTTGAGCTTTGCTTTTTGAGTATCTTGTCGCTTATCTAGTTTTTTTCGACCTAGATTATTTAACTCAATTTTCTGTTTCTTGTGTGGTTTAGCTTTAGCAATCGCTCTGAGCTTGTTTCTGTGCTTGTACTTTTGATTTAAATAATCTGATTCACTTGAGATCAGCTTGCCTAGACCACTCCCATATACATCGCCATCAGAGTCCACAAAAGCTTCTGAGTACCCTTTATCAACACCTACGGTTTCCTGACCACAATCCTGTGTTTCAACTGCATCATAAGTTGAGTGAACTTCAACATTACCGTTTTTTAGAATGATTCTAAGTGTGCCTTGTGGCGCAAAATCAACAGTCGTATTTAATGGGATTTTAATGGTTTGTCGAGGGATTAGGCTTGGTACTTTAAGCCAACATTGACCATTTAACTCAAAGGTTTTACACATATCCGCACGAACAATAATTTGATTATGTGTGTGATTAACACCATGCTTAAAGTGATTACGCATTTGACGATGGAGGAAATTATCAGTCATCCATTCATCTTTTTTAAGCAAGGTGTATAGTCTTTTTTGTTCATTATTACAGGAGGTGCGTTTTCGGATCGCCTGCTTTACTTTGTCTTTTGATGCTTCTCGATAGGCTTTAATATCACCTATGCAATCACGTAGCGTTTCTTTCCACGCATTTGCAGAAACACCAAAGTCACGACTTTCTTTCATCCACGCATCACGAATAGCTCTGTCACTGATATTCAAACCTGAAATAGCACCATATTTAGCCCACACCTCGCTACGAATACGACCAAGTAAAACAGCTTGTTTCTCAAGCTGTTTGTACTTTTGCACATTCAAGTTTTTACAATGGTGGATGCGTGTTAATTTCACAAAGTCATGCCTAGGTTAAGGGATTGGATAATCAATAGATATGGATGCTAATATACCAAGACACTCACCTAAAATACAAAAGATAATCATTTAAATCTCTAATAAATACCCACCTTGCCACTACTGAATCGACATAGACAAAATGAGAACTTATGCAAATATTTGTCTATATTTTTAGTTATAGTTAATTACTCTCGTAAAACAGCTGACGAAGTCCGAGATAGAATCATTGCGTCAAAACAAACGTGATGCTTATGCACTTATGATGAAAATGAATTAATTATTATTTAATTAAGTTAAAAGACTGCTATATAGCGGTCTTTTTTGTTTTTGAGCTCTACAAATTTTAATGAGTACATATAGTTACTTTTATAAAAATGATAATAAAGGGTAGAGGAGGTCATCTAAGAATTTAAAGCACAAGACTTATTTAACATTGATGACAGAAAAAGTGAGTTGTTGGGAACTTAAAGAAGAGGTGGTACTTATAATGGTTACTAAAATACAAATACTTAAAATATTAAATATATAAAACAATATATTACAAATATATATGATGCGTAGTGTACGCATCATACATAAAGCGTTCTATTTTGATATAATTGATCCAATCAACCCATTGTTAGGTTTCATTTAAATTCCATGAGTCTTACTGAAATTAAAGTTCGCCAAGCTCATTGTAAGGAAAAAACCAGTTTTTTATCCGATGAAGATGGGCTTAGCCTGAAGATTGAGCCGAGTGGAAGAAAATCTTGGTGCTATCGCTATACAGATCCACAAACTAAAAAACGTCGACGCATTCAGTTAGGTCGTTATCCTGATTTATCGCTGAAAAAGGCACGACAAGTCAGAGATGACTTTAAAGACAATGATTTCTGTTTTGAACAAGATACTGCCTCTAATGTCATCACCTTTGGTAAGGTCGGGGAGGAGTGGTTACAGTTCAAACTGAAAAATGCCTTCAACGATCTACCCCGCTGTGGTGTACTACAGTTAGCAGAAAGATGCTTACAGCAAGATATTTATCCAGACCTTCAGGATCTACCTTTTCAAAACATCAAGCGTTATGACCTGGTTTCAGTAATCAAAAAAATAGAGGGACGCCAAGTAAAAGAACCTGTCAAGAAAGCTTGTAGTTATTTGAACCAAATTTATGACTACGCTGTAGCGATGGGTTATTGTGAATTCAACATCGCGCATGGTTTAAATAAAATCGCCATTAACAGTAAAATCAAGAAAAATTATCCGTATTTGAAAGCGGAGGATATATCTGATTTTAAGTATAAATTACAAAAATTGGATGCCCATCCGATTATTAAAAAAGCACTGCTGTTCAAATTACATACTGGCGTGCGAGGGGCTGAATTGTTATTGGCTGAGCCTCATCATTTTGATTTAAATGAAAAAGTCTGGAAAATACCTGCCTTGCATATTAAACAGTTTCGACGAAAAGTCATATTAGGCCATGAGATTCCCGACTTCTTAGTTCCACTTTCAGATCAGGCTTTAGATATTTTAAAAGACGTCATGCAATGGTCATACGGTGAAAAGTACATTTTTGCTAGCCCACGGAAACATAATCAACCGATTCATTTTAATACATTAAATATGGCTATACGTAAGATGGGCTATGGAAAACATCAATTATCCTCTCATGGACTACGTTCCACTTTTAGTACCATTTTGAATGACTCAGGTTTGTTCCAGGATAACTGGATTGAGGCACAACTTTCACATATTGATAAGAACCGTACCCGTGCCAGCTATAATCACGCTGACTATTTAGCCCAGCGGACTGAAATGATGCAGTGGTGGGGTGATTATTTAAGTACTGCTAAGTGAAAATCGTACTTTTATACATAGACTTAAAACATTATGGGGTTTCAAATGGATAGTAAACAATATACTTGCCGTGTTACATGGTCAGCAGAATATAATGAGTATGTTGGGTTGTTCGAACCACAAGCACTAGCCATTTGTTGTAATTCAGCTTTAAGCGCCCTTAATTCTTTCATGCGTTTATTCACTAGTGCAAGTTGCTGATCAATTAATGCATTAACGCTAGAGCAGCTTTCTTCTGGCTTATTTTTTAATTCGATAAGACGTTTAATATCATTGAGTGATATATCTAGGCTGCGACAATGCTTTACGAATTCCAATTGTTTAAGTGCTTTGCTATCATACAGCCTGAAATTACCTTCTGAACGATTTGGATTTAACAGTAATCCTTCTCTTTCATAATATCTAATCGTTTGTATTGAACAGCCCGATTTTTTTGACAATTCGCCTATTTTCATCAATTTCCCCCAGACATTTGACTCTATAGTTACTATAGAGTCTATAGTATAAGTATGCAACGAAAAGGATATATAAAAAATGACTGAGAAATATTTAAACAATACGAATATCGTTAATTTTGAACACAAAGATATCCAATCCTTGATCGATCAACGTAGGTGGAAAAACTTGGATAACTTCAACAAAATTGGTGCCGCTTATCAGTTTGTAAAAGATGATTTTTGTGGTTATGGTGTTGCAACAAAGTGCTTTTCATCACCAGATACAGATTGGCGTGGAGAAAATACCTATATTCAAAAAGAAGGTATTCATGATGACTTTGGGCTTTATGATTCCCCTGATGAGTTCTATCTCGAAAAAGGGACTAACTTGTCGGGGTTCAAACGCTGGATATATCAACGCTTGATACGTCACTTGATTAATATGAATGTATCAAAACTAAGAAATAGAAAAGTACTAGAGGTACAAAATGCACAACCATAATCATAGTCATCAACATGGTAAAGATGACCGTATTGGTTGGGCATTTTTCCTTAATGTGACATTCACTATTATCGAATTTATAGGTGGTTGGCTCACTAACAGTACGGCGATAATGGCAGATGCAGTTCACGATCTTGGTGATAGTCTTTCAATAGGTTTTGCGTGGATTTTAAGTCGTTTTTCAGATAAAGAAGCATCAGATAAGTTTAGTTATGGTTATCGTAGACTTACTCTCTTTGGCGCATTGATAAACAGTATTGTTTTAATCATTGGCTCAATTTGGATTTTATTTGAAGCAATTCCAAAGCTGTCCAATCCTGAAATGCCTGTAGTCGAGGGGATGTTAGGGCTAGCGATACTCGGCGTTGCCGTTAACGGATATGCTGTATTAAAATTAAAAGCGGGTGAAACATTAAATGAGAAAGTGCTGACATGGCACCTTCTTGAAGATGTACTTGGATGGGTTGCCGTTCTTATAGTCTCTATCGTACTGTTGTTCGCTGAACTGCCGATATTAGATCCCCTTTTATCAATAGGGTTCACGCTGTTCATCTTGTTTAATGTTTTCAAAAACCTGAAATCAACACTCGTTTTATTTCTTCAAGCTGCACCCGATAAAGAGACTCAAAAGCGTATTAAACTATCACTAATGGAATTTCCTGAAGTTAATGGTATCCACCACATGCACTTTTGGTCACTAGATGGTGAAAGTCACGTTTTAACAGCGCACCTTGAGCTGAGTGACAACTTTGACGTTAAAGAATTAATTAGGCTTAAACAAGAAGTTGCAGCTAAATTATCTTCCTATCATTTATCGCATACAACGATAGAGTTTGAGTTTTTAAATGAAAATTGTCGGGATGAAGCGCAGTAAGCTTTATCAATAAAATGTTGGGCATACAATATTAAAAGCAGCTTAATTAGGCATAACCTAGTAATTAAGCTGCTTTTTTTGATTTTAAATTTCGTCGGATTGCTGTTTGCTACTCTCAGAGCCATGCGCCCATTGATATAAAATAGGCAATACAAACAAAGTTAAAATTGTAGAAGATACAATACCGCCGATAACAACTGTTGCTAGTGGTCGTTGTACTTCTGCACCAATTCCAGTGTTTAACGCCATTGGAATAAAACCTAAACTTGCGACCAGTGCCGTCATTAAAATAGGTCTTAAACGAATGATGTGCTGAGTTTCCATCATTGTCTTGGCTTGATGCGGATCAGTCTAAAGCATTCTCAGGAATAGAGGAGCTCGTTGCTGATGTTGTCGCTGATATGATTAGCAATAATGAAAAAGTTCCTACACCACTCTCCGGGAAAATATAGTAGGCAGTTTGTTGTCCTTGTTCTCAGTGGTTCAACAAAAACTAGCCCTCGAAGCCGCAGAACGTGGCGTGGACATAAATTGTTTAGTATCAGTAAAAAGAGCGATGTAATTTTAGTACGAGTGAGTGATAGAGCAGGAACCTATGCTTCATATATTCAGTAAATGGTATGTTTTTGAATTAATAGGTATTTTTAAATAAAGCTTTCTTTGATTTAGTGCTTTTTATTTAATAAATTAATTTTAAAAACAACTTAGGCTAATTGATAAACACTATCTGGAAAGATTAAAAGAAAATATTTTTTAATTTCTGCTAATTCATTTAAGGCAGGTTCCCTTTCAAGCAGTTGAAATGTCCAAATAAGTACAGCCTGATGATTATCATAGCAAGTATTTACTCCAAGAAAATTAGCCATTCCATAACTTCTATTGATGTTCATTTCTTTAATTAATTGATTTCCTAAGTCACGAGCTTGCTGGCTGATCAATAACTCATTTGGTAACACGGCGGTCATCTCCACAAAATAATCTAATGCAGGTTCAATCCTTATATTTAAAAAGTTATAATTTAGTTGAAATGGATAAAATATACTTTCTATAAGTTGTAATAACCTGCTGTAGGTTAATTTTAGCAAAGTATTACTCAGTCAACAACTTCAAATAACCCACAGCAAGTTATTTTTTGTAAATTAATTTAAATATGATTACTTGTAAGTTATCTAGCCTCATGGGCGATAGAAAAATTTTAAAATTAAGTGAAGTGGTGCATGCAACAGGTATCAATCGCAACACGCTCACAAGTATGTATTATGACCGTGCTGTACGTATTGAATTACCAGTCGCCGATAAGTTGTGTAAGTACTTTAACTGTACGATGAATGATTTGTTTGAGTTTAAGGAAGAAGTTGAAGAAAAAGATTAACTTAATACTTCGTTTGATAAGTTTTTCGAAGAAAAAGACTAGCCAATACTTAGTTTGATAAGTTTTTCTCTGCAGATCTAATATTGAATTTTATAAAATATCATTACAAACAGAGGTGGTTCCACTTGTTTGAACAACTAAAAGCGTATTTATAAGTGATATTCCGCTCTAGTTAAGCCACCTTGTTTTGTTGGGGTAGCTGATCATAGTAAAACTCATTTGGTGTCATTTTGTCTAGACTCGAATGAGGTCGTTTCAGATTATAAAACTCAAAATATGCACTCAATTGCTTTTTCGCATCTGTGACACTGCTATAAGCTTTGAGATACACCTCTTCATATTTAACGCTCCGCCATAATCGTTCAACCATCACATTATCTACCCATCGACCTTTACCATCCATACTGATTTGAATGCCATTTGATTTCAATACATCAATAAATGCATCACTGGTGAACTGACTGCCTTGGTCTGTATTCAATATTTCAGGTGATCCATATTTTTCAATCGCTTCATTTAAAGCCGAAATACAAAAATCCACCTCCATACTAATCGATACCCTATGCGCAAGTACCTTGCGGCTATGCCAATCAATCACAGCACATAAATAAACAAAGCCTTTTGCCATAGGGATATACGTTATATCCGTAGACCACACTTGATTACTGCGCTGAATAGCCAATCCTTTGAGCAGATATGGATATTTACGGTGAGCTTGATTAGCCTGGCTTAAATTTGGTTTGCAATATAACGCCTGAATACCCATTTTCTTCATTAAAGTACGTGTATGACGTCGTCCTATATGATGCCCTTGACGATTCAACAAATCACGCATCATACGACTGCCTGCAAAAGGATATTGCATATGTAATTCATCAATACATCGCATCAGCTTCAGATCTGATGAGCTAACAGGTTTTGGGCGATAATAATAACAACCACGAGAGACTTTCAGTAACTTAGCTTGTTTAGATACTGAAATCTGAAGTGAGTGATCGATTAACTTTTGTGGTTGAAGCGGCCCAGTTTCTTCAACACACCTTCTAAAAAATCAATTTCTAATGCCTGCTCACCGATTTTTGCATGTAACTTTTTAAGATCAATGGGAGGTTCTGATGGAGCTTTTGATTGATCGAAAGCTTGTGAGGAAGCTGAGATCAATTGATTTTTCCAGTCAATAATTTGGTTTTGATGAACATCAAACTCAGAACTCAATTCAGCAAGTGTTTTTTCTGCTTTGATCGCAGCAAGTGCTACCTTAGCCTTAAAGTCGTTTGAATGATTTCTTCTTGGTCTACGTGCCATAAAATACTCCATATATTGATGTTTATAACATCATTTGAGGAGCAGAGTATCACTTATAGGAGTTGTTCAAATTTCCGGATCCATCTCTAAGTGAGGAGGAAATGACTCTTACTATTCAGATGTTGTTTCAAGCTTTTTTTGATTGATAGAGTTTTATGTATTAAACTCTATATTGAAAGTAAATATATTGTAAAAATAGTATGTTATTTACTAATTGATTAAATTATTTACACTTATTCTGTATAATGCTCTATGAATTCATTACTTATTTTTTTAAATTAAAAATCATATGCAAAGCTTAAATGATGAAGAGTGTCGCCAAGTTGAAAGTGTAAAACAGCTTTTACAAAAAAATTTTAAAGATAAGCTTTATGCTATTTATTTATATGGTTCGTATGTTGATGGTGGTTTAAAACATAAAAGTGATCTTGATATTTTAGTTATTATTGAACGTGAAATTACCGATCAGGAAAGAAAACAATTAGCGCAGAATTTTCTAAATATATCTGTTCCGATTGGTCATGCTACAGCGCGTGCCTTAGAAATTACGATATTAGAAAAAGGGAGTATTACCAATAAAAATCATCCATATACATATCAGCTACAATATGGCGAGTGGTTGAGAGAAGAATTACTCAAAGGTGAATTACTTTATAGTCAATCTGATCCAGATATTAGTATTTTACTTAAAACTGCCCAATTACATAACATTACTATCTTTGGACCTGATATTTGCGATTGGTTAAATCCAATTAGCTATGAACAATTAATATTTGCCATGCAAAAAACTTATCCACAAATTATTGCTCATTGGAAAGACGATCAGGATGAATGTAATCAAATTTTAGCGCTATGCCGTATAGCTTATACATTAGATCATAAAACAATAGTTGCCAAGGATGTTGCTGCGACATGGTTTTTAGAATTCTTAAGTCAGATAGATCAAGACATTTTGCAACTCATAATAGATGAATATATTGGGCAAGGTCATGAGCAATGTTGGTTAGTTTTACATGATCAGCTTGCTAAAATTGTTAAAGAATTACAGCATAAAATTGAACCACTACTTTTTAACTGATGTGGAAGTAATGGATATGCTTCTTAGATTATTACCTCACTATATCTCTAAATACCGAAGAGACTTGATATTGCAAAGGGGGGCGTGGTTGGAGTTGCATGAAGATTTTAAATAAAAGCGGAGGAACTAGGGTAAAAGTTGCCAAAAAGTTTCTTCTGAAATGACTTTTATATTATGACGTTTAAGCAAAGCGGAGGTAACTCCATTGCCATAGATCTTATTCCCATTAAATTGACCATCGTAAATCATTGAACTACCACATGAAGGGCTATTTTCTTTAAGCACTACCAGAGTAGCTTTTAATAATTGAACTTTTTTTAAAGTTCTATATGCCCCTTCAATATAGATTGAAGTCACATCCTTTCCTGATTTTTCAATTACACAGGCTTTTCCATCTAAGACATCATCGCCATTACCTCCCGAAATCTCGGCAGGTTCGCGTGGTGTTGATAAACCGCCAAGAATCTCTGGACATACCATAGTAGCTTTTCCATCTTTGACTAATTTTTCGATTTTTTCGTTTAAGCTATGCGTCCCGTTATAACGTACCTTTAAGCCAGCCAGACAAGAACTTACTAAAATCATATTTCCTCTATGAAAAAGATATGTATCGATTTGCTATTTAGCCAGTACCTATTATTTTTTAAAATTAATAGGTTAGTGCTATGGATAAAACAAGAATTTAAATATGATCAATGCAAAGTGAGTTATTTTTTTTCTAACCCACAAAGCTTATAGATTAGTTTGATCCTTTTTGTTTAGAAAATTTATCAACAGTGATGTGTGCTGAATTAGCAGGAGACTTTCACTTGGGAGATTCTAGGCAGCTAACCGATAAAAGTCTTCTGCCATTTGATTTGGTGTCTTAAAATCCAAGCCTTTTTGAATTCTTCGCTGATTATAAAATAACTCTATATATTTTGTAATATCCGCTTTGGCTTCTTCCCTTGTTTTGTAGTTGCGATGATGGACTAGTTCATTTTTGAGTATGCCCCAGAAACTCTCTATCGGTGCATTATCAAAGCAGTCGCCTTTTTTGCTCATTGAACCCTGAAAATCAAATTTCTCAAGTAAGTTTCGATATTCATTACTGCAATATTGGCTGCCTCTATCTGAATGTACAATGAGATCTTTAGCAGGTTTCTGATTGCGAATAGCCATATTCAATGCATCACAAACAAGCTTGGCTGTCATGCGCTCATTTAAGCTATAGCCAACAACCTGTTTCGTGTAAAGATCTTTGACAGCTGCCAAGTACAACCAGCCCTCAGCCGTCCAAATGTAGGTAATGTCACTCGACCACGCAAGATTAGGCTTCGTCATTGAAAACTGTTGCTTGAGTAAATTGTCATAAATAGAACGGTTGTGATCACTGTTCGTGGTTCTTTTGAAACGCTTATGGCGCTTACAATACAACTGATTTGATTTTTTTATTTGGCGCACAGCATACGTACTTATTTTGATACCTTGCGCTTGTAAATGCTTGGTTAATCGAACATAGCCATAGCTTTGTTTGGTTTCTTCATGGGCTATTTTGACCAAAATTGTCTGCTGATTTCGCTGAATTGATCTTTTACTCATGCCTCGCTTTAGCCAATCATAAAAGCGAGAAACGGATACACGAAGTAATCGAGCCATTAAAATAATCGGAAATAAGTGGCTTTGCGATTTCATATAGGCGTACCTCACTGACTTTCTTTGGCAAAGTACGCTGCTGCCTTTTTTAAAAATTCACGTTCCATTTCAGCTGTTTTGAGCTGTTGTTTAAGCTTCTTATTTTCTTCGAGTAAGGCGTTTAGATCGGGCGAATACTGTTTTGTGCCTGCTAAAGTTCCAGCCTTTGCTTTGTTATTCCAGTTCGAAAGGGTTTGCATTGAAATGCCAAGTTGTCTAGCGGATTCCGATACATTACCTTGGTTCTCTTCAATGGCTTTTATGGCTTCAGCTTTAAATTCTGCGGTGTAAGTCTTCTGTTTCTTGCTCATGGTAAACTCCTAATGAGTATGTATAGTTTACCAAGTTAAACCCTCCTGTTTTTTAAGCACACATCAATAGAGTGGGAGTGACGGGCACTGGCTGGCAATGTCTAGCAACGGCAGGCATTTCGGCTGAGGGTAAAAGAACTTTCCGCTAAGCGATAGACTGTATGTAAACACAGTATTGCAAGGACGCGGAACATGCCTCATGTGGCGGCCAGGACGGCCAGCCGGGATCGGGATACTGGTCGTTACCAGAGCCACCGACCCGAGCAAACCCTTCTCTATCAGATCGTTGACGAGTATTACCCGGCATTCGCTGCGCTTATGGCAGAGCAGGGAAAGGAATTGCCGGGCTATGTGCAACGGGAATTTGAAGAATTTCTCCAATGCGGGCGGCTGGAGCATGGCTTTCTACGGGTTCGCTGCGAGTCTTGCCACGCCGAGCACCTGGTCGCTTTCAGCTGTAAGCGTCGCGGTTTCTGCCCGAGCTGTGGGGCGCGGCGGATGGCCGAAAGTGCCGCCTTGCTGGTTGATGAAGTACTGCCTGAACAACCCATGCGTCAGTGGGTGTTGAGCTTCCCGTTTCAGCTGCGTTTCCTGTTTGCCAGCCGGCCCGAGATCATGGGGTGGGTGCTGGGCATCGTTTACCGCGTCATTGCCACGCACCTGGTCAAGAAAGCGGGCCATACCCACCAAGTGGCCAAGACGGGCGCGGTCACCCTGATCCAGCGTTCTGGATCGGCGCTCAATCTGAATGTTCACTTCCACATGCTGTTTCTCGACGGTGTGTATGTCGAGCAATCCCACGGCTCAGCGCGTTTCCGCTGGGTCAAGGCGCCGACCAGCCCAGAGCTCACCCAGCTGACGCACACCATCGCCCACCGGGTGGGTCGCTATCTGGAACGGCAAGGCCTGCTGGAACGGGATGTCGAAAACAGCTATCTGGCCTCGGATGCGGTGGATGACGACCCGATGACACCCCTGCTGGGGCACTCGATCACTTACCGTATCGCTGTCGGTTCACAGGCGGGGCGAAAGGTGTTCACTTTGCAAACTCTGCCGACCAGTGGTGATCCGTTCGGTGACGGGATTGGCAAGGTAGCCGGGTCCAGCCTGCACGCCGGCGTGGCGGCCAGGGCCGATGAACGCAAGAAGCTCGAACGGCTGTGCCGGTACATCAGCCGCCCGGCGGTATCCGAGAAGCGGCTGTCGTTAACACGAGGCGGCAACGTGCGCTACCAGCTCAAGACGCCGTACCGGGACGGCACCACGCACGTCATTTTCGAACCATTGGATTTCATTGCAAGGCTGGCCGCCCTGGTACCGAAGCCCAGAGTCAACCTAACCCGCTTCCACGGGGTGTTCGCACCCAACAGTCGGCACCGGGCGTTGGTCACGCCGGCAAAACGGGGCAGGGGCAACAAGGTCAGGGTGGCTGATGAACCGGCAACACCAGCACAACGGCGAGCGTCGATGACATGGGCGCACCGGCTCAAGCGTGTTTTCAATATCGACATCGAGACCTGCAGCGGCTGCGGCGGCGCCATGAAAGTCATCGCCTGCATTGAAGACCCTATAGTGATCAAGCAGATCCTTGATCACCTGAAGCACAAAGCCGAAACCAGCGGGACCAGGGCGTTACCCGAAAGCCGGGCGCCACCGGCTGAGCTGCTCCTGGGTCTGTTTGACTGACGAGCCTGAAGGCCAACGATACCAATCAAAATGCTGCGTTCACAGCGCCGCGGCAGGGATCCGCCGTGCTGGTTGTCGGAAAAGGAGCCGCTAGTGGGAAAGAGGAGGGTAAATTTTCAGCGTTGCTGGCTCCCCGTCAGCCGGATTGGGTTGCATCGCAGGGGTGTCGAAAGAGTCAACTGCGGTCCAAAGCTGTTGGACTTGGGTGAAAAGGGCGTTTATTCTTCCTATACGTGCCGCGTTCCAGGCGGCGACTATGAGGGCTATGTCGATGCCCATGTGCGCCGGCTGGAGGCGCTACGCCGGGCCGGTATCGTCGAGCGGATCGACGCCGACCAATGGCGCATCCCCGATGATCTGGTCAGCCGTGCCGCCGCCCATGACGCCGGCCGAGACAGTCAGGCCAGCGTTCGCGTCCTTTCCCCGGTCGATCTGAACAAACAGATCGGATCGGACGGCGCGACCTGGCTGGACCGGCGGCTGATCCACGGCGAGACGGCCGACCTTGCGCCAACCGGCTTCGGGCAACAAGTCCGCGAAGCCATGGACCAGCGCCGCGAGCACCATATCGAACAGGGCGACGCCACCCGCAGCCGGGACAGCCGCGTCTTCTACCGGCGCAACCTTCTCGCCATCCTGCGGGAGCGCGAGGTAGCCGGCGTCGGATCGGATATGGCTTTGAGTAAGGGCCTGCCGTTCCGCGCCGCCACGGACGGCGAGAGCGTCAGCGGCAAGTTTACCGGAACCGTGCATCTATCGAGCGGCAAGTTCGCCGTGGTCGAGAAATCCCATGAGTTCACCCTTGTCCCGTGGCGGCCGATCATCGACCGCCAACTCGGCCGCGAGGTTATGGGCATCGTGCAGGGCGGGTCGGTGTCGTGGCAGTTAGGGCGGCAGAGGGGGCTGGAACGCTGAGTGCGCCCATGCCGCATTGCGAAGCAAAAGATAATCGGATAAAATGTAGCAATTCATATTCGTAAGCGTGGAGTAATCAGATGGGAAATTCCAAGTCAGCAGACAAGTAAGCCGCAACAACCAGTATTGTTGTTGCGGCGCTCTGTAAGGCTAGTCTCATCTGATTGCTGACGAGCAGACGTCGCCCGGTATTCCTTAATCGAGGGTTGATTCGTCATGACCACCACACGCCCCGCGTGGGCCTATACGCTGCCGGCAGCACTGCTGCTGATGGCTCCTTTCGACATCCTCGCTTCACTGGCGATGGATATTTATCTCCCTGTCGTTCCAGCGATGCCCGGCATCCTGAACACGACGCCCGCTATGATCCAACTCACGTTGAGCCTCTATATGGTGATGCTCGGCGTGGGCCAGGTGATTTTTGGTCCGCTCTCAGACAGAATCGGGCGACGGCCAATTCTACTTGCGGGCGCAACGGCTTTCGTCATTGCGTCTCTGGGAGCAGCTTGGTCTTCAACTGCACCGGCCTTTGTCGCTTTCCGTCTACTTCAAGCAGTGGGCGCGTCGGCCATGCTGGTGGCGACGTTCGCGACGGTTCGCGACGTTTATGCCAACCGTCCTGAGGGTGTCGTCATCTACGGCCTTTTCAGTTCGATGCTGGCGTTCGTGCCTGCGCTCGGCCCTATCGCCGGAGTATTGATCGGCGAGTTCTTGGGATGGCAGGCGATATTCATTACTTTGGCTATACTGGCGATGCTCGCACTCCTAAATGCGGGTTTCAGGTGGCACGAAACCCGCCCTCTGGATCAAGTCAAGACGCGCCGATCTGTCTTGCCGATCTTCGCGAGTCCGGCTTTTTGGGTTTACACTGTCGGCTTTAGCGCCGGTATGGGCACCTACTTCGTCTTCTTCTCGACGGCTCCCCGTGTGCTCATAGGCCAAGCGGAATATTCCGAGATCGGATTCAGCTTTGCCTTCGCCACTGTCGCGCTTGTAATGATCGTGACAACCCGTTTCGCGAAGTCCTTTGTCGCCAGATGGGGCATCGCAGGATGCGTGGCGCGTGGGATGGCGTTGCTTGTTTGCGGAGCGGTCCTGTTGGGGATCGGCGAACTTTACGGCTCGCCGTCATTCCTCACCTTCATCCTACCGATGTGGGTTGTCGCGGTCGGTATTGTCTTCACGGTGTCCGTTACCGCGAACGGCGCTTTGGCAGAGTTCGACGACATCGCGGGATCAGCGGTCGCGTTCTACTTCTGCGTTCAAAGCCTGATAGTCAGCATTGTCGGGACATTGGCGGTGGCACTTTTAAACGGTGACACAGCGTGGCCCGTGATCTGTTACGCCACGGCGATGGCGGTACTGGTTTCGTTGGGGCTGGTGCTCCTTCGGCTCCGTGGGGCTGCCACCGAGAAGTCGCCAGTCGTCTAACCGACGACTGGTAGCAGGCCCGCTCCGATGCGGCGCACTAACCATCGAAACCTCGTGAATGTCGGTATCCTGTCTGGCAGGATACCGCTCATTTCCCTTGTTCAGTTCATCGCCGTCGCCGAGCATCTGAATTTTCGGCATGCGGCCAAGGCACTTGGTATCAGCCAGTCGAGCGTCAGCGCGCGTGTGAAAGCGCTGGAGGATAACCTTGGTGTCCTGCTATTTGAGCGCCATGCGCGGGGCGTTCGGCTAACAGACGCAGGCAGGCACTTCATGGAGCGTGTCACGGCGGGTGTCGATCAACTCGATCACGCAGTGAAGACCGCGGAGTGACGGGCACTGGCTGGCAATGTCTAGCAACGGCAGGCATTTCGGCTGAGGGTAAAAGAACTTTCCGCTAAGCGATAGACTGTATGTAAACACAGTATTGCAAGGACGCGGAACATGCCTCATGTGGCGGCCAGGACGGCCAGCCGGGATCGGGATACTGGTCGTTACCAGAGCCACCGACCCGAGCAAACCCTTCTCTATCAGATCGTTGACGAGTATTACCCGGCATTCGCTGCGCTTATGGCAGAGCAGGGAAAGGAATTGCCGGGCTATGTGCAACGGGAATTTGAAGAATTTCTCCAATGCGGGCGGCTGGAGCATGGCTTTCTACGGGTTCGCTGCGAGTCTTGCCACGCCGAGCACCTGGTCGCTTTCAGCTGTAAGCGTCGCGGTTTCTGCCCGAGCTGTGGGGCGCGGCGGATGGCCGAAAGTGCCGCCTTGCTGGTTGATGAAGTACTGCCTGAACAACCCATGCGTCAGTGGGTGTTGAGCTTCCCGTTTCAGCTGCGTTTCCTGTTTGCCAGCCGGCCCGAGATCATGGGGTGGGTGCTGGGCATCGTTTACCGCGTCATTGCCACGCACCTGGTCAAGAAAGCGGGCCATACCCACCAAGTGGCCAAGACGGGCGCGGTCACCCTGATCCAGCGTTCTGGATCGGCGCTCAATCTGAATGTTCACTTCCACATGCTGTTTCTCGACGGTGTGTATGTCGAGCAATCCCACGGCTCAGCGCGTTTCCGCTGGGTCAAGGCGCCGACCAGCCCAGAGCTCACCCAGCTGACGCACACCATCGCCCACCGGGTGGGTCGCTATCTGGAACGGCAAGGCCTGCTGGAACGGGATGTCGAAAACAGCTATCTGGCCTCGGATGCGGTGGATGACGACCCGATGACACCCCTGCTGGGGCACTCGATCACTTACCGTATCGCTGTCGGTTCACAGGCGGGGCGAAAGGTGTTCACTTTGCAAACTCTGCCGACCAGTGGTGATCCGTTCGGTGACGGGATTGGCAAGGTAGCCGGGTCCAGCCTGCACGCCGGCGTGGCGGCCAGGGCCGATGAACGCAAGAAGCTCGAACGGCTGTGCCGGTACATCAGCCGCCCGGCGGTATCCGAGAAGCGGCTGTCGTTAACACGAGGCGGCAACGTGCGCTACCAGCTCAAGACGCCGTACCGGGACGGCACCACGCACGTCATTTTCGAACCATTGGATTTCATTGCAAGGCTGGCCGCCCTGGTACCGAAGCCCAGAGTCAACCTAACCCGCTTCCACGGGGTGTTCGCACCCAACAGTCGGCACCGGGCGTTGGTCACGCCGGCAAAACGGGGCAGGGGCAACAAGGTCAGGGTGGCTGATGAACCGGCAACACCAGCACAACGGCGAGCGTCGATGACATGGGCGCAACGGCTCAAGCGTGTTTTCAATATCGACATCGAGACCTGCAGCGGCTGCGGCGGCGCCATGAAAGTCATCGCCTGCATTGAAGACCCTATAGTGATCAAGCAGATCCTTGATCACCTGAAGCACAAAGCCGAAACCAGCGGGACCAGGGCGTTACCCGAAAGCCGGGCGCCACCGGCTGAGCTGCTCCTGGGTCTGTTTGACTGACGAGCCTGAAGGCCAACGATACCAATCAAAATGCTGCGTTCACAGCGCCGCGGCAGGGATCCGCCGTGCTGGTTGTCGGAAAAGGAGCCGCTAGTGGGAAAGAGGAGGGTAAATTTTCAGCGTTGCTGGCTCCCCGTCAGCCGGATTGGGTTGCATCGCAGGGGTGTCGAAAGAGTCAACTGCGGTCCAAAGCTGTTGGACTTGGGTGAAAAGGGCGTTTATTCTTCCTATACGTTGTCGGCAGCGGGCCAAAAAGGAATACGTCCATGCCCATCGAGGTGAAACCGGCTGTGAGCGCGGGTTCAAGCATATAGCCCGACAGGCGCGTATCCTTGCCGATCACGACACGATGGCGGTGGTCACCGCGACGAAAGACACGGCCAGCCGCCATGCCGACGCGCAAGGCGGTTTCCGCCGTCATCGCGCCTTCGTTGGCTTTGCCACGAATACCGTCTGTGCCGAAATATTTGCGCACCATAAGGTCGATTATCCTGTCGTCGGGTCGCCCTCAAAGGGGACATGCCTGCTGAACCGCGAATATAGAGAAATATCCCGAATGTGCAGTTAACGAATTCTTGCGGTTTCTTTCAGCGCCGCCAATACCGCCAGCCCGTCGCGCAAGGGGCGCGGCTCGTGTGTGCGGATGAAGTCAGCTCCACCTGCGGCGGCGGCAAGCTCTGCAGCGAGTGTCGCGGCCCCGACATCCCCCGGACCACGGCCTGTGAGCGCGCGCAGAAAGGATTTGCGCGAAACAGACAGAAGCACCGGCAAATCGAAGCGCAGCCGCAATTCATCGAACCGCGCCAGCACCGAGAGCGAGGTTTCGGGAGCAGCCCCCAGAAAAAACCCCATGCCGGGATCAAGGACAAGGCGGTTGCGTTTGATACCGGCACCCGTCAGCGCCGCGATGCGCGCGTCAAAGAACGCCGCAATGTGATCCATGATGTCGCCAGCGGGTGCCTCGCGCCGATCTGCCTGCCCGTCTTGCACCGAATGCATAACGACGAGTTTGGCAGATGATTTCGCCAATTGCGGATAGAACGCAGCGTCTGGAAAACCGCGAATATCATTGAGATAGGCCACACCACGCGACAAGGCATAGGCTTGCGTCGCGGGTTGATAACTGTCGAGCGAGACGGGAATGCCATCTGCCTTGAGCGCGTCCAGCACCGGCGCGATACGCGCGATTTCTGTGTCGGACGAAACAGGCGCGGCGTCGGGATTGCTGGATGCCGGACCGAGGTCGATCACATCTGCCCCCTCGGCCATCAGCTTACGCGCCTGCGCAATGGCTGCGTCTGGCGCCAGATACCGGCCTCCATCGGAGAAACTGTCCGAGGTTATGTTGACGATGCCGAAAATGATGAGCGATTTATTCATGGGGGCTTCTATAATAATAATAATCGAGCATGAGTCTCATACGGATGCTCGGGTCGAAAGGGAATCCCCAGGCGAGTAACCTGTTTGCGGTGATCCATTAGCTGCAGGAGCAGAATAGCATACATCTGGAAGCAAAGCCAGGAAAGCGGCCTATGGAGCTGTGCGGCAGCGCTCAGTAGGCAATTTTTCAAAATATTGTTAAGCCTTTTCTGAGCATGGTATTTTTCATGGTATTACCAATTAGCAGGAAAATAAGCCATTGAATATAAAAGATAAAAATGTCTTGTTTACAATAGAGTGGGATATGTGGAGTCGATTAGTCCAATTTCTCGGTCAAAGCCCAAGGCCTTTTCGGCATTAACCAAGAGTCTGCTTAAGCACAATTTTCTGGTGGGTAATCATAACTTTTGCCTCATTTGTGATGGATTGATCTATCTTGATTCTACTGAATCGGATCATCGGATTGCCAAAGCCGTAGGTGGGCAAGGTGTTCTAGAGAATGGTCTGCTGGTTCATCCCATCTGTAATAGGATGAAATCAGATCTGAGCCTGGAAGAGATTAGAGCGGATTTGTTTGGTGAATTACTGTATTAATCAACAGAGCGATGAGCTCATTTTTGCAGAAGTATCAATGATTAATCACATGATTTAACTTTTGATACATTCAGCCAATATGGTTATTTTTAATTCAGTCCAGAATCACAACCAGAAACTAGCTGTAGTTTCTGAATGACCGTCAAGGTCCTTAGTTTCGCCCATAGATTCCCTCTGTGGGCTTTTTTTGATCAAAAATTGTATAGATGCTCTAAAATAAACCTTTTAGCATTTCATAAGCAATTAGGATTAAGGCTGAGACCATCAGCACAACAAAAATGAGTTCCACTCTAGTTAACAACTTAGTTCCATTTACTTTTCACTTAATTTATATAGCAGTTAACTCGTAGCATAAATGACATAACATGACATGGAAAATAATCAAAAAGACAGAATTTGGATTTTGATCAGATCTGCATGTTTACATGCTTCTACAGCAGCTTTGAATGTTTCACTTAACCTTTAAACTTTTCTTAAAACTAAATATATTTACATATACATTCTAAAATTTGATAGAATTTATTAAAACTTTAGATTCTAAGTGTAAATAATGAGAAGCGCTAATATTCGACGTGATGGCTACTTAAAATTTCTGAATACATGGCAAGACCGTGATGTCATTAAAGTGCTTTCGGGTGTACGTCGCTCTGGAAAATCCACCTTATTGGCGATGTTTCAACAAGACCTAAAAGCACAGGGCGTACAAGCCGAAAACATCATTGCCATCAACTTCGAATTTATGGAATTTGAAGAACTCACCGATTACCGTAAACTACATGATTATGTATTATCCAAAGTTGATAAAAGTAAAAAAAACTATGTTTTTTTAGATGAAATTCAACATGTTACAAATTTTGAGAAAGTAGTCGACTCTTTATATGTTCGGGATTATATCGATTTATATATTACAGGCTCAAATGCATTCTTTCTAAGTGGAGAACTTGCGACTTTACTTACAGGACGCTATATAGAGCAACATGTTTTACCCCTTTCATTCCAAGAATTTAAACAGTGGCATATTGAAAATAATCCGATCATCCAACAATTATCAAATCGTGATTTGTATGCCATGTATACGCGCAGTAGTTTCCCTTATACGCTTGCCATGACTAGCCAGCAGGAAACTTATGATTACTTGCAAGCGGTCTATGCCAGTGTAATGTTTAAAGATGTTATTCCACGTTTGAATACTGCCGATATTAACTCTCTCGAGCGTGTCACAAGATATTTGGCAAGCGTGACAGGCTCAGCTATTTCCATCAATAAAATTAAAAATACCTTTGTTTCAAGTGGGGTTAAAATTTCATTTGAAACAGTAAAACGCTATATTCAGGGCTTACAGGACAGTTTGTTATTTTATAGTGCCGCACAATTTAAAGTACGCGGGCGTGAGTTATTACAATCCTCTGAAAAATACTATTTAGTTGATGTCGGATTGCGCCGGATTATGTTGCCTGATGCTAATGCTGATCAAGGTCATATCTTAGAAAATGTGATTTATCTTGAGCTTGTCAGACGAGGTTATACGGTCTATGTAGGGCGGGTTGATGAATATGAAATTGATTTTGTTGCTGTCGATACTTTACAGAATTTAACTTATTATCAGGTGGCATTAGAAACGCTCAATGAGGAGACACTCAGCCGAGAGTTACGTCCATTACAGAAAATTTCTGATTCGTATCCCAAGTATTTGCTTACATTAGACACGATAGGGACTGAAGCGAATTATAATGGTATTGTAAAAATGAGTGCTCTCGATTGGTTGCTATCTGAAAATAAGTAAAGTTGAGGGTAGACATGGATACTATTATTTATTAATTAAAACTCAAAGACTTTTCAGCATTAACCAAGAGTGTGATCAAGCATAATTTCTGCTCCAATTGTGATGGATCGATTTACCTCGACTCGATTGAGTCAGACTATCATGATTGAGCCAGAGTCGCTTACTGAAAGTAGCGAGAATTGCGCTGGAGTTTCTGAAGGATATTAATTCCTTAGTTTGCCCATTCATCCATCTGGGCATTTTTTTTTTGATTAAAATACAATGCGGTTCTTGCTAAAAAATGACGGCACCCACCATAAAACACAATATTCCAAAAATAATCCAAGGCCATATCTTTGCCTTCGGTTGTTCTAAATTCTGAGGATTATATTCCGTGTGTTCTAGCGATGTCGGTTGTGGAACACGGGTCTTTTTAGAGTAAGGTTGGTGTTTAGAGTAAGATAGTCCCGTACCTGGAATGCCGACACTGGTTCGCGTACCTTTTTTCCCAATATTTAGAGAAGCACCAGGTTTGCCAATGCTGGCACTGCTGATGCCTTTATGGGTCAGATTAATTTTAAAACCCGGGAATAATTTAATACTTTTACGAAATCTAAAACCCATATTTCTCTCATTCTAAAACTTAGCTCAATTCACGCGCTATACCAGGATCCATGATCTGCTAGAGATCGTACTTTGACGGCTATCATCAGGATACTAGTATATTTTTTATCTGATGATTGCAATACTACCTTTAAATACCGTCAAAAATATTTACTGTATATTTGCTGTAGGGTAATCTTAAAGCTGCTATTTATTGACTGATTGGTATATGACGACAGATAAGCATGAAGTGCTTCTTCGAATGCGAGCCATCGAGTTGCTTGCTTACTGGGAAGGTCGTTTGGTTACCAATCGTTTGATGAGCTGGTTTGGGCTCAGTCGACAGCAGGCTTCTGCGGATATCAAGCGTTACAATACGCTGTATAACCCCGATGCCTTGATTCATGACCCCTCCGTCAAGGGTTATGTGCCTAAGGCCAGCTTCCAGCCTGTACTGACTACAGCGCATATCAATGAATATCTCAATATGCTCTCGGGCTTGGTCAGTGAATCGCATGCCCTTATTGCGATGCCAGAACCGAATCTTACAGCAGTTCAATTACCTGATCGCAGTGTACGTCCTGAAGTGATTCGGGAAGTTTTGCGTGCCTGCCGCAACCAAAGTACTTTAAAAATGATTTATGCCTCGATGCAGAATCCGCAGTGGCATGAACGCATCATTTCCCCACACACCCTGGTGTATACCGGTTTTCGCTGGCATGTCCGTGCCTATTGCCATCAGAGCAAGCAGTTTAAGGACTTTTTACTCTCCAGAATTGATCGCACACCTGTTGTGATGGCGATTGAGTCAGTAGGCCCTGCTCAGGATCAGCAATGGCATGAAGAAATTGTACTGACGCTGATCCCTAATCCAAAATTGAACTCATCACAACAAGCGCTGGTCGAAAAAGACTTCGGCATGCCTGATGGCAGATTACAGATTCCGGTGAAAAAAGCCCTGGCTCACTATACTTTGCAGCGATATCAGGCCGCGATCACGCTGGCTGAGGCGGATGATGCCTTGAAATATCCCTTGGTACTACAACGCTCAGATATCGAAAAGCTGTCGTCTTACCTGTTTGATCAGGCGTCATAGGAGATTGGCTATGTTAGAACAATTTCATTATGACAGTGACCTGATTGGCGGTTCCCTGATGGTGCGTGAAAGCCGGCTGATCGCGGATCTGTTATTACGAGAAGCGACTCCAGAACAATGGCATCAGGCCATTCAGATTGACAATATTCTGCAAAAAAGAACGCCTGCTTCAGCCCAACGTAACGCCACTGCCATTCGTAAGCGTCTTGAGCGCTTAGAGCCTGATTTCTGGAAAGCTTTGCGGGATGGGGATGATGAGCTGGCGACTCAGGTGGCTTTTTGTGGGGCACTGGAACGCAACCTGTTGCTGCTTGAGTTTATGGAAACGGTGATGAGGGATGCCTATATCTCCCAGGCGCAATACTTGGACAGTTATATCTGGTCAGATTTTTTGGATGAACGCTCACAACGTGATCCGGATATCTGTGATTGGAAAGAGTCCAGCAAGAAAAAAATGGGGCAGGTGGTGTTTCGCATGCTGGCAGAAGCCGGTTATTTAAAAAGTACCCGTAAGCTGGAGTTGCAGCGCGTGATCGTCAGAGCAGAGCTGCGTAGCCTGTTGGAAGAACATTATAAACAACGCATTAAAAGATCTATGGAAGTGTCGGTATGGACGCGTTAGTTGTAGAGGGGCAGCAATGAGTCAAACAATACATGAGCGTCTGAACCAGATTCCAGAGCGAATACTTTCAACCGAGTTTCTCACTGGACAAGGATTGGGCAATGAAATTGGCTTCTGGATTTTTGATTATGCACCTGAAGATGAGTTGAAGGTGCGCGAATATCTGCATTTTCTAGACGGGATGCTGGAGAAAAAACACAGTCAGCTGAAGGTGGTGAATATCAACCTGCTGCAAGCCGTGGTGGATTATCTGTCTGAGCGTAACTTCATCGATAAAGCCATTCAAATGCAAAAAGCCAAAGGCGATGAGGCGCTGCTCAAAGCGCTGAAAGGCCCACTGCATATGGATAAGTTCGCGCCCTATCTGGTGAGTAAATATGCCACCAATGCACAAGATATTGTGTTGATGACTGGGGTAGGGTCGGTTTGGCCACTGTTACGTGCCCATCACTTATTGAACAGTTTGCATTCGTTACTGGGGCATAAGCCAGTGGTGCTGTTTTACCCAGGTTATTACGACGGTCAAGCGATGAGTTTATTTGGAAAAATTCCAAGCAATAATTACTACAGAGCATTCAGATTAGTGCCTTAACACGGCAAATAGAAATAAGAATTCGGGGGAATGGATTGAGATGAACATTAAAGAACTTTTTTATAAGCCATTAGATCGTGCGATTAACGGGGTCGTAAAAGCAGACCAGAATGACAATACTACGGTTTATCAGGAACTCGATGAGTATGTGGTCACCAATGAACTGGAAAAGCATTTTCGGGACTTTTTCCAGTCTTATGGCACAGACCTGAGCGATCCTTCGATTGCCAACCGTGTCGGCGTATGGATTTCAGGCTTCTTTGGTTCAGGTAAATCACATTTCCTGAAAACCTTGTCGTATATTCTGGCCAATAAAGTGGTACGTGATGCGCAAGGTAACGAGCGTAGCGCCGCAGAATTCTTTGATGAAACTAAAATCCGCGATGCATTTATCCGTGCCGATATTGGCAAGGCCGTTAGCCATCATGCCGATGTCATCCTGTTTAACATTGACAGTAAAGCCAGTTCCAATGACGATGGCAATCCGATCCTGAATGTGTTTTTACGTGTGTTTAACGAGTATCAGGGTTTTAGTGCTGACCATCCACATATTGCCCATATGGAACGTCACCTGAGCCAGAAAGGGGTGTATGAACGCTTTAAACAGGCGTTTGAGGAATCCAGCGGCATGTCTTGGCTAGAAGAACGTGACGGATATCAGTTCTATCAGGATGATGTCGAAACTGCGATTTCTCAGGCACTGAATCTATCAGCAGAAGCTGCACACAAGTGGTTTGAGGATTCTGAGCAGACCTTTAGTGTTTCGGTTGAAAACTTCTGTCAGTGGGTGAAAGAATACCTGGACAGCAAAGGACCCCAGCAACGCATGTTGTTCTTGGTCGATGAAGTGGGGCAGTTTATTGGCAGCGATACCCGCTTGATGCTGACATTGCAAACCATTACTGAAAACCTGGGTACGATCTGTAAAGGCCGCGCTTGGATTATCGTCACCTCACAGGCAGACATCGATGCTGTTTTAGGTGAGATGTCTTCTTCCAAAGCCAATGACTTCTCCAAGATTGCTGGTCGTTTTAAAACCCGGTTATCACTGTCCAGTTCCAATACCGATGAAGTCATCCAGAAACGTTTATTACGTAAAACCCCAGAAGCAGAAGCATTGCTCAGATCAGTGTTTGAGCAAAAGGGCGATATCTTAAAAAATCAGATTACCTTTGACCGTTCAGGCCCAACCCTAAAGAACTATGAGGGGCCAGACAGCTTTATCCATAACTATCCTTTTGCGCCGTACCATTTTCAGCTGGTACAAAAAGTATTTGAAGAAATCCGTAAGGTCGGTGCGACCGGTGCACACCTGGCCTATGGTGAACGGTCCATGTTGGATGCGTTCCAGATGGCCGCGAATGCGATTGCTACAGATGAAGTCGGTGCCCTGGTTCCTTTCCACCGCTTCTATACTTCAGTGGAAGGATTTCTGGATACAGCAGTGAAGCGTACCATCGACCAGGCAGGGCAGAATAAGACCCTGGATGGTTTTGATGTGCAGATGCTGCGTACCCTGTTCATGATCCGCTATGTCGATATCATCAAAGGTACGCTGGATAACCTGGTGACTTTGTCGATTGAGAAAATTGATGAAGATAAGCTGGCATTGCGCAAGCGGATTGAAGAGAGCCTGCAGCGTCTGGAAAAAGAGAGCCTGATTACTAGGAATGGTGATGAGTTCCTGTTCCTAACCAATGAAGAGCGGGATATTACCCGAAAAATTAAAGCCACAGACTTAGCGGCTTCAGAAGAAAATAAAGAGTTAGCCAACCTGATCTTTAAAGATTTACTGCGCGATCAGAACAAATACCGCCATCAAGCCAACAAGATGGACTATCAGATTGGTCGTTTTCTGGATGGTCATAGCCTGGATGGCAAGTATGAGAGCGATTTGAAAGTTGAAATCATTTCTCCGCTGGATACGGAATACAACCTCTATACTGAAGCTTACTGTATTGGTAAAAGTACTCAGGCCGAAGGACAAGTCCTGTTTAAACTGGCAGACGATAAACAGTTCTTTAATGAACTGCGCACCTGGCTGAAAACCAATAAATTTATTCGGTTAAATGATGATGGCACTCAGTCCGATATCACCCGTATCCTGGCAGACCGTGGCCGTGAGAACCAGGAGCGTAAAAAACGCCTGCGTGTCCGGGTCGAAGAAATGTTGCTGGACGCGGAAAGTTATGCCTTGGGTCAACATCTACAACTTTCATCTTCAAGTCCAACCACCAAGCTGGATGAGGCTTGTCGTTATTTGCTGGAAAACACTTATACCAAACTGAGCTATCTGCAGGTCTATCAGCAGGATGCCTGGCGTGAACTGAACGCCGTCTTGACTGTGGATGATATGGCGCAGCTCGGATTGTCTCTGGATGGCGGTCAGAGCAATCCCAAAGCCCTACAGGAAGTGGAGCAGTACATTGCACTACGGGCCACCGGTACAGAGCGTATTCTGGTGTCAGATGTGGTGGATCGTTTTGCCAAACGTCCTTATGGCTGGCCAGATGCCGAGATTTTACTGTTGGTGGGTCAGCTGGCTGCGATGGGGCGGATTTCACTACAGTTAAATGGCGGCAGCTTACAGTTAAAAGATGCCTTTGAGCCTTTACAAAACAGCCGCCGTCGCCGTGATGTGTCGATCATTAAAAAACGCCAGACTGATGATCAGGTATTGAAACAGGCACGCCAACTCACCCAAGAACTGTTCTCGGCGATGGGACCAGCGACTGAGAAAGAGCTATTTGAATTCTATTTGCAGCATCTTAAGACTTGGTTAGCCAACTTTAAGTCGTATAAGAGTAAAACTGATGTTGGGCAGTTCCCGGGTAAGAAAGTGATTGAAAAGTCTATTCTGACTTTGGAACGTCTGCTGGCGAATAGCGACAGCTTCGATTTCTTTAAGGCCGTGGTCGAGAACAAGGACGACTATCTGGATCTGGAAGAAGATTATCGTGATATTCATGAATTCTTCAGCAACCAGATGCCAAGCTGGCAACAACTGCAACAGGCCTTACGTCATTTTGAGAAAAACAAACAGGCGCTGGGCAGTGATGAGGTGGCAAAAAAAGCCCTCTCTGAATTACATCGCATTTCCACCCTTGAATCGCCCTATGGTCTGTTAAATAAAGTGGCTGATTTGGTTCGTACAGTGGAAAGCGTCAATGAGCAATTGTTGACTGAGAAGCGCAATCAGGCGATAGAACACATTGATGACAAGATCAAACAGTTAGAAGCCGAGATTAAAAACAGTGGTATTGCCACCGCTGAGCTGAGTAACAAGCTATTACGCCCACTACAACTGCTGAAAACGGATATTGAAGTGGAAACTAGCCTGTCCACCATCTATATGTTGCAAACTCAAACCAGCGTCGAGCGTTTTGATGAAGCCTTGTATGAGTTGGAAAGCGAAGTTCAGGCGGAAATCCAGCGTCAGGCCAAAGCGGCACAACTGGCTCAGAGCAAAGCCGAGAGTGTGGCGAGTTCAGCAACTACAGCCAGCCCAGTTACATCAACACCTGCTGCGAGTCCGGTACAGTCTGTGACAGCCGTAGTGCCACCGAAACCTGTTGTCGAAGTTGATGTCGCCAGCATTTACAGCAAAAGCTCAAGTAGTGTCTATCTGGAAACAGAAGAATCAGTGGATCAGTTTGTAGACGCACTCAAAGCTGAACTGAAAAAAATCGTGAGTGATAAAAAGCGTGTGCGTATCCGCTAACTCGGGTTAGGGATATCGGCATCAGTCATTAATTAAAGGTTTAAAGATGAATACCAGTAATATTAAAAAATACGCACCGCAAGCACGAAATGATTTTATCGCAGCGATGCGCAAGCAAGCCGCTAAATATGGCATCACCGCAGACCGCATTTTACCGGCAGAACAGAAAGGGGACTTGCTGCTGATTGGCGATCAGGTTTTTCCGCTATCAGTCATGAAACCACGTGAGAAGCTGATCAAGCGCATTCAAACCAGCAGTTTTGAGCAGACGATTGATTATATCGCTTATAGCTGGTTTAACCGTCTCTGTGCCATTCGCTACATGGAATGCAAAGGCTTACTGGATCATGGTCGCCGTGTGCTGAGCAGTGCCGATGGTAGTGCAGGCTTGCCGCAGATTCTGGAAGAATGTCTGGACATTGAGCTACCGGGTTTAGATGCCAGCCGTGTGGCTGAACTCAAGCTGGATGGCAATAAAGACGAAGAACTCTATCGTGAATTGTTACTGGCGCAGTGTCATGCGTTGAATCAGGTGATGCCACTCCTGTTCGAACAGGTGTCTGATGAGTCAGAACTGTTATTACCGGATAACCTGACCAAAACCGATTCGTTGATCCGTGATCTGGTCAGCAGTATTCCAGAAGAAGACTGGTCGGATGTGCAGATTATTGGCTGGCTGTATCAGTTCTATATTTCTGAAAAGAAAGACCAGGTGATTGGTAAAGTTGTCAAAAGTGAAGATATCCCTGCCGCGACACAATTATTCACCCCAAACTGGATTGTGAAATACCTGGTACAGAACAGTGTTGGTCGTCTATGGATGATGGCACAGCCAGAAAGTATGCTTGCCAGTGGGTGGGAATACTATATTCAGCCGGCTGAGCAAAGCGATGAAGTCAATGCACAGTTAAAACAGCTGATTGATGTACGGATCAGTGAAGATGGCGATAGCTTAAACCCTGAAAGCATTACGGTACTGGATCCGGCCTGTGGTTCGGGGCATATTCTGGTGGAAGCCTACGATTGCTTAAAAGCGATTTATTTGGAACGTGGTTACCGCAGTCGTGATATTCCACGTTTGATTCTGGAAAACAACCTGTACGGGATTGATATTGATACCCGTGCCGCGCAGTTAGCCAGTTTTGCGCTATTGATGAAAGCGCGTGAGGATGACCGCCGTTTATTTAGCAATCCACCGAAGCTGAATATTATTGCGCTACAAGACAGTCAGGATTTAGATGCAGATCAAATCTGGAAAGATCTCAACTTAAACCAAGCATGGCAAAAAGGCAGTCATGTCGATCTGTTTGGCAATGATCAAAAGGATTTAAGCAGTCCTGAAAATGACGAACGTTTTAAGCTGATTCAGGAAGTTTTAGCTAAGTTTAAAGAAGCCTCAACTTTTGGTTCTTTAATTTGTATGGATAGCCCAGAACAAGATTTTATCGATTTGCAAAATACCTTAGAAGGCTTGGTTATTGAGGGCGATACCTTACAGAAAGCCGCTGCTAAAAAATTATTGCCTTTGGTTATACAAGCAAAACTTTTAGCGAAAAAATATGATGCTGTAATCGCTAACCCGCCGTATATGGGTGCGAATACAATTACAAACTTAAAAGAATTCGCTAAAGATTACTATCCTGATAGTAAATCAGACCTCTTTGCCATGTTTATAGAACGTGGTTTCGATTTTTGTAAAGAATCTGGTGCTAGTAGTATGGTAACAATGCAGGGATGGATGTTTTTAACATCATATCAAAACATGCGGGAAAAATTACTTCTAAATCATTCAATTTGGACTATGGCTCATTTGGGAGCCCGAGCTTTTCCAGAGATATCAGGCGAAGTTGTACAGACTGTAGCATTCGTAGGTCAAAAAAAACATATAGGGGGTGTAAAGCCGGCTTTCTTCAGATTAGTAGATAAAAATCATGAGGAAAAACAATACCTATTAAAAAATAATTTAAATCGCTTTGATACAACCATTCAAGAAGATTTCCAAAAAATACCATGTAGTCCTATAGCATATTGGGTAGGTAATTCTATACGTGATAATTTTGAGAAAATGCCAGCATTAGCGGATATAGCTAATGCTAAAAGTGGACTAACAAGCGGAGATAAACCTAGGTTTGTAAGAGAGTGGTATGAAGTCAATCATACTAAGATCAATTTTGTAGCCAAAAATAATCAAATTAATTTAAATAAATGGTTCCCACATAATGATGGTGGTACTGCAAGAAAATGGTATGGAAACAGAAATCATATTATTAATTGGGAAAAAAATGGATTTGCAATTAAACAGCAGCGTAATTCTACCATTCGAAATCCATCATATTATTTTAAAGCTGGCGTAACCTGGACAGATATTTCGAGTTCTTTTTTTTGTGCAAGATTAGTAGATGAAGGCTTTATATTTGAAAATACAGGTTCTATGGTTTTTTCAAATAATTTAATAACAACATTAGGTTTATTAAATTCAAAAGTTGTTTTCTACTATATGAATCTTATGAATCCTACCTTACATTTTGGAGTTGGCGAAATAAATAAACTTCCATTTGATGTACAAGCAGCTAATGAAGAAAATATTAAGGTTTGTGTTCAATTATCTAAATATGATTGGGACTCCTACGAAACCTCATGGGACTTTACCCAAAACCCCATTATTCGTAGCCAACAGCCAAACTTAGAACTAGCGTTTAACACATGGCAACAGCAAAATACTGACGCCGTGGCTGAAATGAAACGCTTGGAAGAAGAAAACAATAAGCTGTTTATTGATGCTTATGGTTTACAGGATGAACTTACACCAGACGTACCAGATGAACAGATCACTTTAACTCGTGCCGACCGTGAAAAAGACAGCCAGCGTTTAGTCTCTTATGCACTTGGCTGCATGATGGGGCGTTATAGTCTGGATGAACCAGGTCTGATCTATGCCCATGCAGGTAATCAAGACTTTGATGCTAGCCGTTATCAAACATTCCCGGCAGATGCTGACGGTATTATTCCATTGACCGAAATGCACTGGTTTGAAGATGATGCAACGCACCGTATTCGAGAGTTCTTAACTGCCGTTTGGGGGAAAGAGACACTGGATGCCAATATGCAGTGGCTCGCAGAAAGCTTAGATAAAAAAGCCAGTGAAACGGCTGAAGACACCATTCGCCGTTACCTCGCCAGCAAGTTCTATAAAGATCACATGCAGACCTATAAAAAGCGCCCGATCTACTGGCTATTCAGCAGTGGTAAACAGGGGGCTTTCCAGGCGTTGGTGTATTTGCATCGTTATAACGAAAGCACCTTGGCGCGTATGCGTACCGAATATGTTATGCCACTGATTTCCAAAATGTCCGCCTATGCTAATTCTCTGGAAACAGCAAAAGAAAGCAGTGACTCTGCGGCTGAAATCAAACGCATCGAGAAAAAACTGCAAGACTTGCATAAGCAACAGGCTGAACTCAGTACTTTTGAAGAAAAGCTGCGTCATTATGCCGATCAGCGTATTACGTTAGATCTGGATGATGGGGTGAAAGTCAATTATGGCAAGTTTGGGGACTTGTTGGCTGAAGTCAAAGCGATTACGGGGGAGAAATGATGAATGCTTTTTCTCCGGTACTAGACCTTGATGAGGTCGTTGCATGAATTTAAGTCAACTACAACAAGGTCTGGAACAAGCCTTTTATATTGAACAGCACCGGATTGTCTTCTGGTACGATGCGGAACAGTCCTTTAGCGAAGAAGTAAAGGCGTTAAAACTGAATGATGTTCATATTCTGAATATGGCAGAAGAATCCAGCCTTGCGATTAAGCTTAAACTGGAACTTGAGGATCAGCAGGGCAAATACTTGCTGTATTTTCCAAGTCCTGAGCCTGAAACTGAAAAAGACTGGTTACTGGACATCAAGCTCTATTCACGCATCTTCTATGCCGATCGTTTCTCGATTATTTTCAATGAGCTTGGGCTACAGCAACAAAGTTTAAGAGAACATCTGGCCAAACGTGAAGAGTTCCTCAAAGCCAAAGCCCGTCTGAGCGCATTAAAACGTTATACCCAGCCTGATGCAGATGAACAGAATCTGGATATGGCCATGATTGCAGCTGTGGTCAAGGCCGACAGTGCCGAACTCATGCATATCGTTCTGGCACTGGCAGATGAAATGGTACAGCAGAACCTGGCTCTGGAAGTCAATCCAGACTCCTTTGCTGAACTGGAAAAATTCCAACTGGTGCCAGCTTTGGTCACCGCATTACAGGCGGAAATTGGTTATCCAGCATCGGTTGAAGAATTGAATGGGGAAGCACCATTCAAGCTCGGTACGTTCTTTATCCGTTTGATGACTACAGGTTTCTGTGAAAGCCTGGGCGATATACCGCTATGGGCTCAAGAACTGGTGATGTCATCCGTCAGCTCCCGTGCGACGGCTAGAGCCTTTTTGTCGCGCTGGAGAGACAGTTCTAAATACTACCCAACCTTCGATACGCTTTCCCAGACCGTGGCGAATGCACTGCGGATCCAGGAGAGGGTCGGGGCCTTTGATCTGGGGCAGCTGCTGGATGTCATGACCTTTGAAGTGATTGAACAAAAGATCATTGTTGATTTGGCCAGTCATATCCCTGCAGCAACCAAAGCTGAACTGGAACATTTCAGAACGATTATTTCTACCCGTCTGGATGGTTATTGGGCTTCCAAACATAAGGATGATGCAACACGCCGTAAATATCGTACTGTCTATACAGCGTTGCAGGCAGCCATTGAGCTGTTTAGCCTGCGACAGCAGTTTGATGCCGGTTTCTATTTCGACTCCAGTGAAGCTTTGTATAAAGCCTACGAGCAGGAGTTGTATCGCTTTGATATGGCCTATCGCCACTACAGTGCTGCTTCTCAACGCGCTCATGTCGATATCCTGAAAAAACTCGATGAAGAAGTGGAAAATTGCTATTCCTACTGGTTTATTGACCACTTGGCACGCAACTGGGGCGAGCGGATTGAAGCTGAGCAACGCTTGAATGTCTGGAAAATGGCAGATATCCCAAATCAGCAGAACTTCTACGATACTCACGTTAGACCCTTACTCAGTTCCGCAACGAAACGCCGTATTGTGGTGATTATCAGTGATGCTTTCCGTTATGAAGCTGCGGTAGAGCTGCGTGATCGTATCAATGAAAAGCGTTATTCTGAAGCGACCTTGTCTTCACAGCTGGGCGTTGTCCCAAGTTACACCACACTTGGCATGGCCTCGTTGTTGCCGCATCAGACTTTGGAGTACAAAGAGGCCGCAGGTGATGATGTTTTAGTAGATGGGCAGTCCAGCAAAGGGACTGCAGCACGATCCAAAATTCTGGCTGCCTATAATGGATTGGCAGTAACCGCTGAAATGGTAAAAGGCTGGTCGCGTGATGAAGGCCGTGAAGCGCTGAAAGATCATGAGCTGATTTACGTTTATCACAACGTGATTGATGCACGCGGTGACAGTGCCTCGACAGAATCAGAAACCTTTATGGCGGTAGAACATGCTATTGAAGAGCTGACCGAACTCAGCCGCAAAATCTTAATGCACTTCAATATTTCTACCCTGTTGATTACAGCCGACCATGGCTTCCTGTTCCAGCAAAGTAAACTGGAATCTGCGGATCGTTCAAGCTTGACTGAAAAACCTGCCAATACATTGAAGAGCAAAAAACGCTATGTGATTGGGCATGGTTTACCAGAGAGCAAGGAAGCCTGGAAAGGCTCAACCCAAGCTACGGCAGGCACATTATCTGCGACTGATTTCTGGATTCCAAAAGGGGCGAACCGTTTCCATTTCGTAGGAGGCTCACGTTTCGTGCATGGCGGCATCATGCCTCAGGAAATTGTGGTACCGGTACTGATGGTAAAACAGCTACGTGGTGAAAAGGCTGGACAGCGGACCAAGCGTAAAGTTGAGGTCATTTCTACCAAATCCACGCTGAAGATGGTCAATAACATCCAGAAGTTTGATTTGATGCAAACCGAAGCTGTCAGTGAGCTGGTCATGCCAGTGACTTTATCCATTGCCATTTATGATGGGGATCTTAAAGTTTCCAGTGAAGAAACTTTGACTTTTGATAGCACTACCGACTCTGTTGCCGATCGGGTCAAACAGGTCAGACTGTCATTGTCTGGCACTGATTTTGACCGTAAGAAAGATTACTTCCTGGTACTGAAAGACAAAGACCTGAATATCGAGATGCAACGCTATAAGGTCACCATTGATTTGGCATTTACCGATGACTTCTTCTAATAACGAATTAACGATAGAGCGTAGCCTACATGGAATCTGCTAACGATAAAGAACTGGATCAGCTGCTGAATGAACACTTTGCTGGGCGGGTGGTACGTAAGGATCTAACTAAACTGATCAAAGAAGGGGCCAATGTCCCTGTCTATGTACTTGAATACCTGCTGGGGATGTACTGTGCCTCGGATGATCCAGAGATCATTGAACAGGGACTACGTAACGTAAAGACCGTACTGGCTGAGAACTACGTCCGACCGGATGAAGCCGAGAAGGTGAAATCCCTGGTCCGTGAACGGGGCAGTTATAAGGTCATTGATCGGGTGACTGTAAAGCTGAATGAGCGTAAAGACAAATACGAAGCATCATTTAGTAATCTTGGCATCAAAGATGCCGAAATCTCGGCAGGCATCGTCAAAGAGTATGAAAAATTACTTGTTGGTGGTATCTGGGTCATTGCTACGCTCAGTTATTATTTTGAAGAAGGACAGACTAGTTCTCCATTTGGCGTGAGCTTACTCAAGCCGATTCAAATGCCGAATATGAATATGGATGAACTTTTCAGTGGCAGAGCAGCATTAAGCACTGATCAGTGGCGCGAGAGTTTAATCCGTTCGATCGGCATGGAACCGGCTTCGTTAAAAGAGGATGTGCAATGGCACCTATTAGCGCGTATGGTTCCGTTCGTTGAAAATAACTATAACGTTTGTGAACTGGGACCACGCGGTACCGGGAAAAGCCATATTTACAAAGAGTGTTCACCGAATAGTATTTTAGTCTCCGGTGGACAAACGACTGTCGCCAACCTGTTCTATAACATGAGTAGCCGCCGTATTGGTCTGGTGGGCTTATGGGATGTGGTAGCTTTTGATGAAGTTGCTGGTATTTCCTTTAAGGACAAAGATGGCGTACAGATCATGAAAGACTACATGGCCTCAGGATCTTTTGCCCGTGGTCGTGAACAGATGGAAGCCTCAGCTTCGATGGTTTTTGTGGGTAATATTAACCAAAGTGTTGAATCCTTGGTGAAGACTAGCCACTTATTGGCTCCTTTTCCTGAAGCCATGATCGATTCAGCATTCTTTGATCGCTTTCATGCCTATATCCCGGGTTGGGAAATTCCGAAAATGCGCCCGGAATTCTTTACCAACCGTTATGGCTTGATCGTTGATTATCTGGCTGAGTTCTTCCGGGAAATGCGTAAGCGTAGTTTTGCGGATGCCATTGAGAAGTACTTTAAGCTAGGGAATAACCTGAATCAGCGTGATGTGATTGCCGTTCGCAAGACGGTTTCTGGATTGATGAAGCTGCTCTACCCACATGGTCAATTTAACAAAGAAGATGTACGGCAATGCCTGGAATATGCGCTGCAGGTGCGCCGTCGGGTCAAAGAACAGCTGAAAAAAATTGGGGGGATGGAATTCTATGATGTGCATTTTAGCTATATCGACAATGACACCCTAGAAGAGCATTTTGTTTCGGTAAAAGAGCAGGGTGGAGGTGGACTTATTCCCGAAGGTCCTGCTAAACCAGGCTTCCTGTATACCATTGGCCTCAGTAATAAGGGCATGCCAGGCTTATACCGCTTAGAACTTCAAGTCACTAAAGGTTCAGGAAAATTGGCGACATCTGGCTTATGGAATTCAAGTAGTGCCAAAGAACAGGTCAAGATTGCTTTTGATTACTTCAAGGCCAATGCATCCCGGATCTCGGGGGGCAGTAAGGTGCTGGAACATGATTTCCACTTACATGTGGTGGAATTACAGAATACCGGCCCGCTCAGCCATCTTGCTCTGCCAAGTTTAGTGGCTTTCGCTTCTGGCCTCTTAGGACGATCGGTACAAAGTCAGATGGTGGTACTGGGTGATATGAGCTTGGGTGGTTCAGTGACACCGGTGGAAAGTATTGCCGAATGTCTGCAAGTTGCTTTTGATGCGGGTGCCAAGAAGGTTGCTTTACCAATGAGTAGTGCGGCAGATATCCCAACGATTCCTGTGGAACTGTTTACCAAGTTCCAGACCAGCTTTTATGCAGATCCGGTGGATGCGGTGTTTAAAGGGTTAGGGGTGGATTAATTTCATATCTGTCTGGAAGAGTTACAGTAGATTGTTTTAAATTCAGTTTCTCAAGTTAAACACCATGTTGTAAAAGCATAATACTGCCTCTTTTAAAGAGCTAGTATTTTAGGGGGGATTACCCTTCATTTTTTTTTGATCAGATATCTGTTGTACTTTGACAGGATTTTGTTGATCTAAATATTTTTGATACCAAACACGCAATGTTTCAGGAGTACAACCGATTTTAGGATCAATAGCTGTGATTGCTGCCCAAGTAGAAGGATAATCTTTTTCAGATTCAATCAATAATTGAACCGCTCTTTCTCTGATTTCAGGGGGCAATTTTACTTTGCCATTTGTAAGGTAAAAGGGGTCAATTTTAGAATGCCGTTGACAATGTATCGCCTTTTGAGTTTGAAGCAATGTACAATGATAAGATTAACCCGTTAGGTCAGGTGGCCTAACTTAAATAAAAAGTCTCCGACAAACCCGGTACGGTTCACTATCTATTGTTATTCTTACCTGAAATTGATGTGAGCTTATAGAGACAAGGTAAATTTGCAAAAGTGCCGGCTATTCAGTGTTCATTGAATGTTTAATTTAATTTATTAAGCTTGACCTTGGAGTGGCTCTAAGCCTTATACTTGGTACAAATTTTTCGATTGTTATGATGATGCGTTCTACTACATGGATTACAGTCTTGGTTGGATTGTTCATGTTCCAAAGCTTTTGGAATGTGGCGGCGGCCTTTTGTGTCCATGAACAACAGCCTCAATCACAGCAGAGTTATCATTTTGGTCATCACCAAAATACCTTGTGTGCCAGCGATAGTCGTCAACACGATCATAATGGACAGTCAGAAAACATAAAAACATTCAGTAGCGATTTAGAAATCGGTGAAGATCATCAAGATCATCTACCATCGATGACGCATTTGATTGTACAAAATGAAAAAGTAGATGTGTTTCATCCAAGCTCTGAAGTTAAAGTGAATCCACAATTTCATTGGAAAAACAGCTATCAGGCTCCTGACCTGTTTCAACAAAGCCCACCTCCCGAATTTTCCCCGCTCATGGTGGGGTAGCCTAAAACATTCCCACCACTTTTATTATTTAAATAAGTGGGAAAAATCATGTCTTCACAATCAATTATACTCTTGCGTCATAGCTTGGTTGCTTGTATATGTGCAGCGGCTATGCAATATAGCTATGCTGAAAACGTTACCAGCTTTGAATCCGCTTTAGCAAAAGTACAAAGTTACCAGACTCAAGACAAGCTGTGGCAACAAGTTCAGCAAATATCTGAATTGAATATTCAGCAAAGTCGGTTATGGCAGAATCCAAGTATAAGTTTAGAACAGTCTGGCTTTGGCTCAGGTCAAGAACAGGAATTCAATGTTGGCGTTAGTCAACCTCTAGATCTATTTGGTCAGCGTAAGCTGAACCGGGTGATTGCCAATACCTCGAATCAACAAATCCAATTGCAACAGCAATTATGGAAGGCACAAAGCCAACTGATTGTTAAATTTGCATGGTCGCAATTTGCACTTGCTGAGGTTGAGCAGTCTGCTTATTCAGTACAGTTAAAAACAAGTAAAGCCAATCTGGACAGTGCCCAGAAACGCTATCAGGCAGGCAGTATTGCCCTGGTTGATTTTGAGCGTACCCAAATTGAAGCGCTAGAAATCCAACGACTTTATCAGCAAGCGATGCTGAATAAACAAGCTGCCGGTCGTCAGCTGTCTAATTTGTGGGGGGGAGAAACATCTTCACATCTTCAATTGAATAAAACCGCTATCCCTTGGCCAGAGCAAAGTCTCCAAACTGTGCAACGGTATATTGCTGAAGGGTGGCTAGAAAAATTCTATGCCTTGAACATTCAGCAATCGGATCATCAAATTGAAAATTTAAGAATTCAGGCACGTCCCAATCCGACTTTAAATGTAGGCATGAAACGTAGCAAAACCCCTAATGAAAGCAACGATACGACTTTGGCAATCGGCGTGGCTATTCCACTGAATATTTTTAACCGCCAGCAATATGCGATCCCGATGGTCCAGCAACAGCAAATATTGCTGAACCAACAGCAGCAGCGTGAGCTGAAGCAACAAATACTCAATATTGCCAACAGCATGCATCAGCTCAAAGGTTTACGTAGCCAGTTCGATGCCACAACAGCACAAGTTACTTTGGCGACCAAAGTTCAGAGCCGTACTTTACAAGGGTTTCAGGCAGGGAAACTGTCCATTACCGACGTTCAGCAAGCAACCACCCAACTGCAGAATCTTCGATTGGGTCAATTACAAATTCTACGTCAAGCTTGGCAAACTGCCCTCGCAGCTGAGGCACTCAGTATTGGCACAAGTTATGAAGAAATTAGCCGTTCGGATGCCTATACACAACTGAATAAAAAGGCAGTCGAAGCATCGCAAAATTTAATCAATGGGGGAGCACGATAAAATGAACGCCAAGCAAAACGGAAAAATATCCCAGTCTCTCATGATTGCAATTTTGATTCTGATTACGGTCTTGGTCAGTCTGGTTATTTGGTTAAGTTCAAAAAAAACTGAATCTGAGGGGCATGGTCATGATGAGGGAAATGCCGAACATTCTGATGAAGATAGTTCTGAAGAAGGACATGCTGAAGAAGGCGAAATACAACTGACCAGCCAACAAATGGTTGAACAAGGTTTAAAAGTTGCTGTTGCATCCACAGGATTGGTTGAAAAGCTGACAACCCTGCCAGGTAAATTGGTGGTGAATACCGATCAACAAGCGCATATATCGCCTAATTTTAGTGGTCATGTCGAGCAGGTCAATGTGGCTTTAGGACAGAGCGTGCAAAAAGGACAAACGCTGGCTGTACTAATCGTGCCTGAACTGATCGACCAACAGGCAAATCTGCGTATGGCACAGGTGAATCTGGATTTGGCCCGTAAAGATTACCAGCGCGAACAGCAACTCTGGTCACAGGGGATTTCTGCCAAACAGGATTACCAGCGTGCCGAAAATGCCTACCGTCAAGCGCAGATTACTGTCCAGTCCTCACAAGCACGTTTAAATGCATTAGGTGCAAGTGGCAATAACAATGGGCGTTTTCTGATTAAAGCACCGATCTCTGGGGTGATCAGTCAAAAAGATATTGTGGTCGGTGAAAATGTGCAACTGGCTAATCAGCTCTTTGTCATTGAACAGCTGAAAGATTTATGGCTTGAGTTTAATTTGCCGAATCAATTCTCAGGTCAACTGCAAGCCGGGCAAAAAATTGACTTTAAAGTGAATGATTCAGATCAAATCTATAAAGCTACTGTACAAAGCTTAACCTCTCAGGCAGATGTACAAACAGGGCGTCTGGTGGTGCGCGCAAAACTCGATGCGCAAGCTACTGAGTTGCGTTCTAATGTGTTAGTGAGAGTGTTGATTCCGGAAGCTACAGCAAAATCAGCCCTTCGGATTCAAAAGTCTGCGCTGCAAAGTATTGAAGGTGAAGACAGTATTTTCATCGTAGATTCAGAACAAAAAGGTCAAGTCCACTTAAAAGCACAGAAAGTGCAATTGGGGCAGGCTTCAAGTGATGGACAATGGCTTGAAGTGATTTCTGGGCTGACTGAAGGGCAGAAGTATATCGCTCAAGGCAGTTTCTTGTTGAAATCTGAATTAGAAAAAGACGAGGCAGGCCATGAACATTAATTCTGATCTGCCAAAACCAGAAGGTTTATTCGAACGAATCATTCAGTTTTCCATACAAAATGCGATTTGGGTGTTGCTCTTTGTCTGTACCTGGATTGCGGTCGGGGTGTATAGCTATCAGAAACTCCCGATTGATGCTGTACCCGATATTACCAATACCCAAGTCCAGATTAATACTCAAGCCAAGGGTTTTACTGCGCTTGAAGTCGAACAGCGGATTACCTATCCCATTGAAAATGCCATGGCTGGCATTCCGGATCTGGAGCTTACCCGTTCCATATCCCGTTATGGACTCTCTCAAGTCACCATTGTCTTTAAAGATGGGACTGATATTTATTGGGCCCGTCAGCAGATTAACCAACGGATACAGGAGGCGCAATCTGAGTTGCCTGCACAAATCGCACCGACGATGTCCCCCGTTTCTACGGGTCTCGGTGAGATTTATCAATGGGTACTGAAGGCAGATCCGAATGCGAAAAAGCCGGATGGAACTGCATACACGCCGATGGATTTACGTGAGATTCAGGACTGGATTGTGCGTCCTCAACTGCAACGTGTTAAGGGAGTTGCAGAGGTCAACAGTATTGGTGGTTTTGAAAAAACCTATGTGGTCTCTCCCGATTTAAACCGGATGCAGCAACTGAATATCTCATTAGAACAACTGCAACAGGCTTTAGCGCAAAATAATGAGAACCGAGGTGCAGGTTATATTGAAGACAATGGTCAGCAACTGACGGTACGTGTACCGGGTACATTCAATGGGCTTTCTGATATTGAGAACACCATGCTGGGTAGCCCAAATGGCAGCCCAATTCGGGTTGGTGATATTGCGCAAGTCTCTATTGGGCATGATTTAAGAACCGGTGGGGCAACCTATAACGGCAAAGAAACCGTTTTAGGGATTGCCATGATGGCGATGGGGGGAAATAGCCGGACTGTTTCTAAAGCTGTGGATGCCAAGCTTCAAGATATTCAGAATAGTTTGCCTAAAGGGGTAGTGATTGAAACGGTGTACGACCGTACTACCTTGGTTGAGAAGGCGATTAAAACCGTTCAGAAAAACTTGGTAGAGGGAGCAATCCTGGTCATCATCATTCTGTTCCTGTTTTTAGGGAATATCCGTGCTGCCTTGATTACTGCCTGTGTCATTCCACTCTCTATGCTGTTTACCTTAACCGGGATGGCACAGAAAAATATCAGTGCCAATCTGATGAGTTTAGGTGCACTCGATTTCGGCATCATTGTCGATGGTGCTGTGGTGATTGTCGAAAACTGTATCCGGCGTTTAGCCCATACACAGCAACTGTTAAAACGACCTCTCACACAAAGTGAACGCTTTAAGGAAGTTTTTCTGGCTGCCCGCCAAGCACGTCGTCCTCTTATTTTTGGTCAGCTTATTATTTTGGTGGTGTATTTGCCGATTTTTGCTTTAAGTGGTGTGGAAGCAAAAATGTTCCATCCGATGGCATTGACAGTGGTACTCGCCCTTGTTGCAGCCATTATTTTATCGATCACCTTTGTGCCTGCTGCTGTGGCATTGTGGGTCAAAGGCGATATTCAAGAAAAAGAAAGTCGTTGGATGTTATGGCTAAAAGCTAAATATCAGCAAACTCTTGATATTTCGTATCAATACAAAGCAGTTGTGCTGACTTTTGCACTGTGTGTATTAGTGATTACGGGATTTATCAGTACCAAACTCGGCAGTGAATTTGCACCACAGCTCAGTGAAGGAGACTTTGCGGTACAACAGTTACGTTCACCAAGTACAGGCTTAGAAGAGTCTTTACGTATTCAGGAGAATACTGAAAAACTTCTTTTAAAGAGTTTCCCTGAAATTAAGGCAGTATTTGCCAGAACGGGTACAGCCGAGGTTGCAACAGATGTCATGCCACCCAATATTTCAGATGGCTATATCATGTTAAAGCCTCGTTCAGAATGGCCAAATCCTAAAGAAAGTTTAGATGAATTACGTGGCCGTATGGTGACGTATTTAGCCACGATTCCAGGCAATAATAGTGAATTTTCACAACCGATTGAACTCCGATTTAATGAATTGATCTCAGGTGTGCGTAGTGATGTTGGTGTGAAAATCTTCGGTGATGATATGAATGTCCTCAATACTGAGGCGACTAAAATCTCCAAAATCATTCAGCAAATATCGGGTAGCAGTGCCGTGAAAGTTGAGCAGACCTCAGGTTTGCCATTACTGAATGTCGAGGTAAATAAAACTTTGGCTGCACAATATGGTTTGAGTGTGAAATCTATTCAGGATGTGGTGGCTGCAAGTATTGGTGGACAAAGCGTGGGAGAGATTTTAGAAGGCGATCGTCGTTTTGATTTTGTTATCCGTCTTGGAGAGCAAGACCGTAGTGTCGCATCTGTTTCCCAGTTACCTATTCAGCTTCCAAATGGTGGCAGTATTTTATTGTCGGATGTCGCGCAAGTCTCGACCATTGAAGGAATCAACCAAGTCAGTCGAGAAAATGGTAAACGCCGAGTTGTGGTTACAACGAATGTTGAAGGGCGTGATTTAGGGTCTTTTGTTTCTGATGTACAGACACAGCTCAAAGCATACACTTTGCCAAGTGGTTATTGGATAGAATATGGCGGTCAGTTTGAAAATTTGGCTTCAGCCAAAGCACGGATGCAAATCGTGATTCCACTGGCTTTAATCACTATCTTTATTTTACTGATGGCGGTCTTTCACAATGTCAAAGAAAGTCTATTGGTCTTTACCGGGGTACCCTTTGCCTTGACCGGTGGTGTGCTGTTCCTTTGGCTAAGGGATATTCCATTATCGATGTCAGCTGGAATTGGCTTTATTGCCTTATCTGGTGTTGCAGTCCTCAATGGACTGGTAATGCTGACCTTTATTAAGGAATTAAGGGACAAATATCCAGTGCATAAAGCCGTGTGGCAAGGGGCTATTTTGCGCTTAAGACCAGTGTTGATGACAGCTTGTGTGGCTTCACTGGGTTTTGTACCAATGGCGCTGGCAACCGGAACAGGGGCTGAGGTTCAACGGCCACTGGCAACCGTAGTGATTGGCGGGATTATCTCTTCAACATTACTAACTTTGGTGCTGTTACCCGTGCTTTATCGTTGGATAAATGAAAAGAAAGTTTCTTAATCCAATAGATTAGTCGATTTACAGCAGAGATATTGGCTGTTATCCAATATCTCTGCTCATCATAAATAGAATAAGGAAAATATTTTATGTCAGAACATCATGATCATAGCCATGCGGTTGTTACTGAAGAAAATAGTAAGAAGTTAATGGTTGCCTTAGGTTTAACGACTACTTTTTTAATAGTAGAAGTTGTCGCTGCTTTTATTACCCAAAGTTTGGCTTTGTTATCTGATGCAGCTCATATGTTTACTGATGTAGCCGCTTTAGCTATTGCTCTTGCCGCTATCAAAATTGGTAAAAAAGCCGCAGATGATAAAAGAACTTTTGGCTATCAGCGATTTGAAATTTTAGCGGCTCTGTTTAATGCGGTGATGCTTTTTGTGGTAGCAATATATATTGTATATGAAGCTTATCAACGTTTTACGAATCCTGCTGAAATTCAAAGTGTTGGAATGATGATTGTCGCGGTCATTGGTTTGGTCATAAATTTGATTTCAATGAAAATCCTTTCTGCTAGTGCTGAAGGAAGTCTAAATATAAAAGGTGCATATTTAGAAGTTCTTAGTGATGCTCTAGGATCGATAGGCGTGATTATCGGAGGAATAGTTATTTATTTTACCCAGTGGATGTGGGTTGATACCGTAATCGCTGTGTTAATTGGCTTCTGGGTCTTACCTCGAACTTGGATTTTATTAAAACAAAGTATTCATATTCTGCTTGAAGGAGTTCCTGATGAGATTGATATTGAGTCGTTAAGAAATGATTTATTGAAGCTAGAGGGCGTTGAAGGGATTCATCAGTTGAAAGTCTGGGCTATATCCTCAAGAAATATTCATTTAACTGCTCATTTGGTTGCTCCGAATAGCAATACAGATCAACTCTATCAAAAGGCCTTAGAAGTTCTAAAACATAATCATAATATTACTGAAATTACGTTACAAATAGAAAATACGAAATGTAATACATTGAACCAACATAAACACTAATTTGGACTTTAGTCTTCATATAGATGTTTTGTGTAACTTTAAAGTATACCCTAAAGTTACACTGTGAAAGCTGTAAAATACATGTCTCATTTAAATGAAATTCATACATACGTTACATGTAACTTTTAAGATTAAGATTCATTAGTTACAATAAGCAGAAATAGTCATCTAGTAGATAACAATATGAAAGGTCATAAAGTTGGATATGTCAGAGTCAGCTCTATTGACCAAAATATTGGACGCCAACTTGAGGGAATTGAAGTAGACCGATTATTTGTCGATAAAGCTTCAGGAAAAAATACAGCCCGTCCTAAATTTCAGGAAATGCTCAGCTATGTCCGTGAAGGTGACATGATTGTTGTGCACTCTATGGATCGCTTCGCTAGGAGTCTTAAAGATTTAGTGACTGAGGTTGATCAGCTTGTAAAAAGGGGAGTGGCTATTCAGTTTGTGAAAGAGAATATTACATTTACGGCTCAGGCCACCCCGATGGATAATTTGATGTTGCAACTTGCAGATTATTGGATAAATCAGCCACTAATTCCTGTAAGCAGTTTACCAGTCACTCCTATTGCTAGTAGACCACTTTCAATTGAAACTAGGTATTTCACTCACTGGGTATATTAATGTTAATGGATTTGATGTTAATGAAATAAAGCCGAAACGCTGATAAAACTCCATCGCTTTTTTATCTTTAGCATGTATTACAACAAAATTAACACCAATAATTTGAGCAACTGTTGAAACTTGTTTAAGAGCATGGGCTAAAAGCACTTTCCCAATTCCTCGCCCCTGAACGGTTTGATCAACGGCAAAGCGACCTACAACTACACAAGGGAGCGGATAACGAGGTAATCGTTTAGTAAGCACAGTATCAACTACATCAAATCCTATGGATGTGCTGGATAAACAATAAAACCCTCTCACTTGTAGATCATCATCAATAGCAACATACGTTTTACTTGTTCCTGATTTCTGATGTTGGGATGCATACTGTTTTATGAATTTATTTAAATCATCTTGCCCGCAATTAAATGATTTTTTCTGATGATGGGCTTGTAAAACCTCAATTTTCATCTAATAAACTCATTAATTTTTTCATCTCATCATTTGCAGGGCGTGGGTTCTCAAGTATGTTCATTAACATATCTCGATCAGCATTATTTACTTTTAACTCATAATTAGATTTAAGTAATTCTTTTGCTCTTTCAAATGAGGATTGAAGCATAAAGGAACTTACACTGAGTCCCAATAAATTCGCAGCTTGTTCAATTACATTTTTTGCATCTACTGTTGAACGAATATTAATTCGTTCCGTTGCTAAGTTAGTCATATCCCACCCAACAAGTACATCAATTTGATGTACAAATTATAGCAGATTAAGATTGTGCTTCAAGATTCAAATTTGGATATTTTGTTTTGAATTATTTGAATAGAAAATCAATGGCCTACTACTATCCAAAATGAGTGGCAGGATTTGAATAAGAATAACTGGTAGGTTTACATAAGAATACTCAGCAACTTATGGGGGCTTTTGCCCAATTTGAACGAGAGATTATTTTAGAGCGCCAAAAAGAAGGGATTAAGATTGCAGCGGCTCAAGGTAAATATAAAGGTCGAGTCCATAAGTTAAATCAAGAGCAGGCTGAAGCTTTACGACACGCCTGGAAAGAAGGGAAATATCCATCGAAAGTCGATTTAGCTAAAGCTTTTGGTATTAGCAGACAGGCTGTCTATCGCTATTTGAAAAATGAAAATGTCATCGATAGACTTTATATTTGAAGCAACAGAAGACCTAAAGGGCTTTACTGGTATCCATTGATTGTTCAGCAACATTAAATAAAACCGTGGAACATTGATCAAAGAATAGGCGTGGAACGTGAACAATCATAAAAAAAGCCCATTCGAGGGTGAGTGGGCTATAAAACTGAAATCAACACATTGAATTATAACACAATTTAAAAAGTATTGCGTATAAGGTGTATTATGTTAATTTTAGTAGAACTAATAAATCTATATATTTGAAAATGTCATTTTACTCAATTAAATACTCTTCAGATATTTCACACTGTTCAACAAAAAAATGATCATGTGAAACTAAAATTACAGCGCCCTGATATTGGCTAATAGCCTGCGATAGAAGCTCTCTAGACTCAATATCTAAATGATTTTCTGGTTCATCAAGCAATAATAAATCAATACCATCAGGATAGTGACTCATTGCTAATAATGCGACTTTCAATTTTTCACCACCACTCAGTTCTGATAGTTTTAATAAAGCTTTTTCACGACGAATACGTAACTGACCTAACAAATTTCTCCACTCAACTTCAGTAAGATTGGAGTTATAAAGTGCAAGGTTTTCGATTACGGATAAATCATTATTTAATAAACTAAAGTTTTGATCTAAATACAAACATGTTCCACTAAAGAAAATATCATCACGTTGATGGGTAGAAATCAATTTCAATAAGGTTGATTTACCAATTCCATTAGCACCTTTAAGATGGATTTTTTCGCCAGCTTTCAATGCAAAATTAATTTTATTTGTTGCTGTATGGGGTAGCTTTAAATCATGAATTCTTAAAATCTCTCCTTGCTTCGTACTCTGTAAGTGGAATTCAAACTTCTGAGCTTTGATTTTTTCTACAATGGTCTGCCTATTAATCAGACTATTTTTCAAATCATCAGTTTGTCGAGTTTGTTGGGCACGTAGCTTACCTAAGCTTTGTCCAGCATTTTCCTTTTTGAAATCTAGAAAAATCTTTGCTTGAGAATTAGAATCACGAAGTTCATTGCCTTTAGATTGACGTTTATTCGCTTTCATTAAGCTATCATGTTGCCGTTGTTTTAACTGCTTTAATTCTTTTTTCTCATTATTAATAGACTGAGTTAATGCATCCATGTGTAGCTGATGCTGTTGAATGTAATGCTCATAATTACCTTTGTAGTGTTGTAAGCCTAATTCAGTTAAAGCATAAATATGTTGGACTTGATTGAGTAATTGGCGATCATGACTAATCAGGCATACACCACTAGGGTGTGCCAAAATACTCTCAATTAACCATTGTCTAGATGTTGAGTCTAAATGGTTGCTTGGTTCATCTAAAAGTAGATAGTGATCCTTTTTTAAAAACAAACGACATAAAGCCAGCTTTGTTTTTTGTCCTTCACTCAGTTTTTCTGTTGGAAAGTTCAAATCCGTAGGTAAGTCAGCATTTTCAAGTATATTTTGCCATTTTTGTGGTAAATCCCAGGTATTTTCAACTAACTCATAATCATCAAAACTAGCTGTATTGTTCTCTATACGCCGAAAAGCATGATGTAAATGATCTACCTCTAATGCTTGTGCAATATTTTCAGCATTAAGGCGTTCTAATTGTGCCAAATAATCATGTTGGATATTCCATGAAACTTGACCACTATAATGAATATCTAAAGCTTGGCTTTGATCTAATATTCTGAACAATAGGGATTTACCTAAACCATTACGTCCAATTAATGCAGAAACCTGTCCTGATAAAAGCGTAATGTTTAGCTGATCAAACATTTTCTGTGTAGAAAATTCTAAATTTAAGTTTGAAGCAATACATGCATGTTGCATAAAAAATTCCTCATGTAGAGGATATGCAAAATAGTGAAGATTAACTTATAAAAAACAATATATTATTTAGGATATAAAGTAGAGACCAAGAATATATAGCCACAAGTAGAATCTATTTTGCACATCAAAAGTTTAAAAATAATGATGAGAAAATGACTTACTTCATTGGCGTTACTCTTGGGAGGATGATTTGAATAAGGTTATTTTATAATGATAAGACAATCTGTCAAGCTTGTACTAAAGCTTCTAAAAGTTATTTAACATAATGGCGATTATGCGAAATTCAGTTGTCAGAAACCATTTATTACATCAAAAGTAATGAAAAAGTAAAGAATATGACTTATATTATCTTTACTTTAATGGTTTTTGAGTGAGGGAATCATGTCCGCAGTCAATTTCAATATGCGCTTAGAAGCAGAGTTAAAAGAACAAGTTACCCCTATTTTGGAAGACTATGGTTTGACTATGCCTCAAGCATTCAAACTGTTCTTGAATCAAATCGTTAAAACTAAAGCGATTCCTTTGTCTTTTGACTATGCACAAGAACCTGCTTTAACTCCTAAAGCAGCAGCCAAGTTACTTCAATCTTTAAAAGAGATTGAAAATGGCGAGTACACCGAGTACGAAACGGTAGAAGAAGCGATTAAAGCTATGTCGGAAGAAGCACATGGCTAAACGTAAGATTGTCGTAACCAGTTCTTTTAAACGTGATATTAAAAGACGTTATTTAGAACTGGTTACGGCTGAATGGGCAGAAGTATTAGATTGTTTAGTCGCAAATAATCCTTTGCCTGAAAAGTATTTAGATCATCCCTTGAAAGGTGGTGCAGAGTTTAAAAATTGTCGTGATTGTCATGTGAAGCCTGATTTAGTCTTGATCTATAGGCTTGTTGGTGACGATATTTTAGAACTGCATCAGTTGGATAGCCATTCCGAAATTTTTGGATGACTATCGCTCGATGCTTTGAAAGATGGCTTTAGCCATGTTTCAAAGTCGGGCAACTTTGCGACTGCTGTCATTGATTCGGTGATGGCAAGAGCCGAGCAAAGTACTGTCTAATCATTATTTTGGGTCAATCACACAATAATCCTTATTCGCTCCGTGACAGTCATTTTTCATGATGCGAACGCAAGACTTCCCATTGCAATTTTTAATATCTAGGCTGTATTTTTGTTCTAGCCATGCAACGTCTGCTCTACGCTGTTTGATTTCGTCCATGCTCGGCACATATAAAAATAATGCTAAAAAGAAAACGATCAGCAAGCTAACAAAAGCACTGGCGTAGATTGCCATGAATCGCCAGTCAAGTTGATTGGTTGCATTGTTTAATTCCCGAATACTGTTGTTGAGTGCGTCTATTTGCTTCTGATTGGCGTTTTTTAGGTGTTTTTCGGTCTTATTGAGTACTCCGCTAGCCACTTCCTTATAAAACGCTTCTAATCGCTTGTTATCGTCTGCTATGGCTTCTCGATACTCTTTCATAGATGCCAGTAAAATATAGAGCTGGTCATCTAGGTCGTTTTGGTTGCTCATCGGTACATTCCGCCCTGATCTAAGTCTTGTGATGCTTTACGGTTGGCTCGCTCGGCTTTCTGTTGCTCTAGTTTTTGCTGTCGTTGTATTTCGGCTTGGCGTTCTTGTTCTAGGCGTTTAGCTTCTTGGTTTTTCTGCCATTGCTCGAAGCCTTGCTCGGCACGGTTTAAACCGTGCTGTAAAACGCTGTCTGTGCGCTGTTGCTGTTGCTTGAGCTGTTGGGCGTTCTGCTGTTTCACATTGTCATTAAAACGGCTGATTTCAGTGTCTATGCCTTGTCTGCGTAATTGGGTGACTTTAGTGCCTTCATGGATGGTGGCTTGTAGTCCGTTATTCTGATCGGCATAGCTGCGGTGATCTATTTTTTCTCGGTAGCCTGCTCGTTCTAATGCGTGATTGGCTAAATTTGCCCACGTTTCCCGAATCTGTTTAATTTCGTCTTGGGTTGTCCCCATACCAAGGCTTTTTCGTTTGGCGTTGCTGAGTTCAATATCGGTTTTGGTGGTCAGAGTGAGTTTATTGTCTGCATCCAATTCGGCTTTTCGGGTTGTGAGCATGATATGGGCGTGATGGTTTTTATCATTACCGCCTTTACTGGGTTCATGGATGGCTAAGTCTGCAATCACGCCATAGCGATCAACTAAGGCCGTGGCAAATTCTTTTGCCAAGTCCTTACGTTGATCAGCGTCTAATTCATCAGGTAGGGCAATGACCCATTCTCTAGCAGTTCGAGCATCTTTGCGGTTTTCGGACTGTTCCGCCAAGTTCCACAATTCGCTACGGTCTATTTCTATATCAAGGTTAGACACAATTTCGCTATGGGCGACACCATCCTTTCTCGTAAAATCGTGGGTTAGTCCTGTTCGTTCATCTTTGAGTTTTTCCCCTGCACGATAAGCCATAGATGCAACGGCAGTTCTTCCCGAACTGCGGTTAACGGTTTTGGTTGTACAGTGGTAAATCGCCATTAAATTTTCCTTGTGGCATCCACGTATTGATTACATTTCGGGCATTCTTTTCTAATAGTTTGAATGGATACTCCATTCATTTGCTCTATAAGAATTTTAGGTAATTTGTATAAAAATTCATTCCCACAGTTTGAGCATATAAAAATATGCTGTTCATCAATATTGTATTTCTTCATTTGCTTTACCGCTCTTGCTTTTGCTTTTGGGGTTAAGGGGTGTCCCCCTTACGCATCTTTTGACTTGAATGAAATTCAAGTCGTAAGTGCGCATTTCATGAAAAACACGATAGCATATTACCCGCTTGAATTTCAATTCATAGGGTCTTATGCTTGAGTGGTTTTCTATATTCCGAAATTAACCGTTATGACTAAATCTGCTGAAAATATCGAAAAGAAAATTGAAGCCCAGTTAGAGAAGCTGAAACAGTTAAAAGCACAGAAACAGGCTATTGAAGCAAGAGAACGTACCAAAAAGAAAGAACAGGAGCGCAAGGATGATACTCGGCGTAAAATTTTGCTCGGTTCTTACTTGATTAAGAAAATGCAGGCAAATGAAGCCAATAAAGAAAAAATACTCGCTGAACTCAACGAATATTTAACAGAAAATAGAGATCGACAGCTTTTTGATTTGCCCGATATTGAAGCCTAATTTTTCTTAGCTGTTTGGTTTTTTTGTTCGGCTTGATACTCTGGAATGAGCGTATTTAAAACCTTTTGAATATTGTCCTTGTCCTCGATTTGTAAATTATCCCGATAGTAAATTAAGTTCTGTATTTTGCTTTCCATCTGCATTTTTTCGGTGGGTTCGGCATCTTTGGATAGTCGGGATAATAGGAAGATATAACCGCATATATTTTCCCTCGCAATTTCATAATTTACGATGTCGAGGTATTCAACGGTCACATGCTTTAGATCGGTTGATAGGTTATTTAATTTAATCATGGCTGAAATCCTGATTTTTCTAAAATTGGATAAAGCTCTCTGAATTTTTCAGGCTCTAACAGCATATCTGCTATACGGATAGCAAATTGTTGGTAGCTTTCTGTACCTTGTGAATATTTCCCCATTTCAGGCATTTCTGACATTTTTTTTGCAAATAAATGGCGTTGTGCATCGGTCATTTTGATAAAAAAGTCAGGTGTGTTTGGGTCACGCTTAGAATCTAATTTTTTCGGTTGTTGTTTCTGCTTAAACTTGAATGAAAACCCAGTAATTGTACGCCCTTTCTTGTGTTGCTCATAAGTGGCTTTTATGTCTGTATGTTCATTGATTTGAGTAATGGCAGTTTCTAATACACGGCTTTTAAAATGGTGCATACGTTGATATTCATCATCTTCAACACCTAAATTTTTACGTAATTGTTGTAGTTCAAAAACAGGTGTTTTACCAACTTCACGCCAAGCGATTAATAACTCATAAAGTCTAGTGGCATACTTACTGGTTAGGTGTGCAACTTGTTTGGCTTCATATTTTGTAAAGTGTTCTTCTAATCTAGTGATTAAAGGAACTACATCAGGTGCGAAAGTAATTTCTAGTAATGCCAAATCATCTACATAAAAAATACGGCTTACCCAGCGAGAGCGAACGATACCTACCTTCCCTGTTTTTTTATATTCGGCTGTATAGCTAAACTGCCTGTTAAATAGATTATTTACGGCATCTTTCAGGGCTTTGTAGGATGCATCAGGTGATACATTAAATAGTTTTGCATAGTCACTAGCATGTATTTCTAGTTTGCTATCTGCCGTAATACCCCGCCCTAATTCCCTTGCATTAATGATTGCAAGCATGACTAAACGCTGTTCCGTTAGTTCTAAATTATAACTGGCGTTTATTAATGCATTATCTTTCACAACTAAACCATTCTTCATATTAAATACACGTTATTATTAATGTGTATTTACACACTATATATTTTATGTGTGTAAATCAAGAGAATTTGTGTGCTTATACAAGAGAATTTGTGTGCTTATACAAGAGAATTTGTGTGCTTATACAAGAGAATTTGTGTGCTTATATAAGCTGTAGTCCTCTCATATCAATGTTTTCAGCTTATCTAAAAGCATTTAAAAGCTTTAAAAATAATTAAAAGCCTTTCGAGAGGGGAGTGCAAACTGCCCTAGGTACTCGCTAAAGCTCGTACTCTATTGAAGCTCGTTCCTCGCTTCGTGGGGCAGTTTTTGGTTAATCCTATTTGTGAAATCTAAAAGCAAAAGCATTTGTAATGTATTCGCTTCGCTCATACTTTTTGAAAAGCAAAAGCTCCAAAGTTCGCACCCATTCGGGATGCTCTGTACCTACCGTTTAAAATCGAAAGGGAGCTTGTAATCAGAGAAAAGGCGAGGGCGAAATTTTGATGATGCTCAATCGCTCGTAGACACTCGCTCGGTTCTTATTATCTAGGTTTTAATTATTTACTGGAGCTAATCAAAGTTGTGAAACATTGCTTAAATAATAGGCGTGGAACGTGAAAAATCATAAAAAAAGCCCGAACAGGGATGTTCGGGCTATAAACTAGAAACTACAGCATTGATTTCTATAGATAATTATAACGCATTTCGTATAAGGTGTATTATGTTAATTTTAGTAGAACTAATAAATCTATATATTTGAAAATGTCATTTTACTCAATTAAATACTCTTCAGATATTTCACACTGTTCAACAAAAAAATGATCATGTGAAACT
>NZ_VPBT01000009.1:0-103982 GCF_013418555.1 Acinetobacter sp. YH12134
CTGGTGCGATCCAGCTGAAAGAAGGCGTTGAAATGGTTATGCCAGGCGACAACGTTGAAATGTCAGTAGAATTAATCCACCCAATCGCAATGGACGCTGGTTTACGCTTCGCGATCCGTGAAGGTGGCCGTACTGTAGGTGCGGGTGTAGTTGCTAAAGTAACTGCATAATTATAAAATAAGTTTCACAAGCCGAAGTTTGCGGATTTCGGCTTGTTCTACAGGCCAGTAGTTCAATTGGTAGAGCGTCGGTCTCCAAAACCGAATGTTGGGGGTTCGAGTCCCTCCTGGCCTGCCATTTTTCAAAAAAAGCTTGATGCTGGCAAAACTGGTCATATAATAAGTCGCGAATCCTACGACGAGTACAAAAATGTCGAATGATAAATCGCGTGACGCATTAAGCGAAGCGCCAATTCCTCAAAGAAATAATCCTGCTGAAGTTGTAAATTCGGGTTCTCCATTAGACTACGTGTTGTGGATTATCGCCTTGATTTTATTCATTGCGGCAACCATGGTGAATCAGCATCTACCAGCGTACTGGGCACCGGCAAATGATATTTGGGTGCGCGTTGGGGTAATTTTGGCTTGTATCGTAGTGGCTTTAGGTTTATTATACGCCACCCATCAAGGCAAAGGCTTTGTTCGTTTATTGAAAGATTCACGAATCGAGCTGCGTCGAGTGACTTGGCCAACCAAGCAAGAGACAGTGACCACATCTTGGCACGTACTTGCAGTTGTAGTTGTAGCATCCATTTTATTGTGGTGTTTTGACTACGTTTTAGGTTGGGCGATTAAATTTATTATCGGGTAAGAGAGCTATGAAACGTTGGTACATTATTCATGCCTATTCTGGTTATGAAAAACAAGTGATGCGTTCGCTTAATGATCGAATCCAGCGTAGCGCTGTTGCCGATAGCTTTGGTGAAGTCCTGGTTCCTACCGAAGAAGTGGTAGAAATGAAGGATGGCAAGAAACGTAAATCTGAGCGTAAATTCTTTCCGGGCTATGTGCTAGTCGAAATGGAAATGAATGATGATACTTGGCACATTGTAAAAGAATGTCCAAAAGTATTAGGTTTTATTGGTGGTACACCGGAAAAACCTGCGCCAATTACGCAGCGTGAAGCTGATGCGATTCTTGCACGTGTACGCAATACTGGTGAAGCACCTCGTCCGAAGACGATGTTTGAACCAGGCGAAGAATTACTGGTAATTGACGGTCCATTCACCGACTTTAAAGGCGTGGTGGAAGAAGTCCTTTACGACAAGTCGCGTTTAACGTTGACGATTAATGTATTCAATCGACCAACACAGGTTGAGCTGGAATTTCGCCAAGTCGAAAAATCAGTTTAATTCACTGCTGGTTGAAAACGCCCGATTTGTTATGGATCGGGCATTGTTGTTGTAACGGTATCGTTACTTAGAAATCATTGGGGAGCCTAGCGGCGTTTGTACCCAGAGGTAATTGAAAATGGCTAAGAAGATTGACGGCTATATCAAGCTGCAAGTTCCAGCTGGTAAAGCAAATCCATCTCCACCAATTGGTCCTGCACTGGGTCAACGTGGTGTTAACATCATGGCATTCTGTAAAGAATTCAATGCTGCGACACAAAAAGTTGAAGCTGGTCTTCCAATTCCAGTAGTGATCACTGTGTACAACGACAAGTCGTTCACATTCATCATGAAAACTCCACCTGCTGCTATTCTGCTTAAGAAAGCTGCTGGTATCCAGAAGGGTTCAGCTGTACCAAACAAAACTAAAGTTGGTAAGTTGACTCGTGCTCAGTTAGAAGAGATCGCGACTACGAAAGAACCAGACTTAACTGGTGCTGACTTAGACGCGCGTGTACGTACCATCGCTGGTTCTGCACGTTCTATGGGCTTGGAAGTGGAGCTATAAGACATGGCAAAGTTAACTAAACGTCAAAAAGCCATTGCTGCTGCTGTAGAAGCAAACAAAGTTTATACTTTGGAAGAAGCAGTACAAGTTCTTAACAGCCTTCCTGCAGCTAAATTCAAAGAATCTTTGGATGTATCTGTAAACCTAGGTGTTGACCCTCGTAAATCTGACCAGGTTGTTCGTGGCGCGACTACACTTCCTGCAGGTACAGGTAAAACTGTACGTGTAGCTGTGTTTGCTCAAGGCGCTGCTGCTGAAGCTGCTAAAGCTGAAGGCGCGGACGTAGTTGGTTTTGATGACCTGGCTGAAAGTATCCAAGCGGGTAACCTTGACTTTGACGTGGTAATTGCTGCTCCAGATGCAATGCGCGTTGTAGGTAAATTAGGTACAATCCTTGGTCCACGTGGCTTAATGCCAAACCCTAAAGTGGGTACGGTTACTCCTGACGTAGCAACTGCAGTTAAAAATGCAAAAGCTGGTCAAGCACGTTACCGTGTAGACAAAGCGGGTATCATCCACGCTGCGATCGGTCAAGTAGGTTTCACTGCTGAAGCTGTTCGTCAAAACGTTGAAGCTCTTGTAGCTGACCTGAAGAAAGCAAAACCTGCGACTTCTAAAGGTGTATACATCAAAAAGATCACTCTAAGCTCAACTATGGGTCCTGGTCTGACTGTTGATGTAAACAACGTTTCTAACTAAGTTTAACTTAGACAGAATTTTAAAGTCCTGAGTGAAATTTAAAGCACTGCTTTAAATTTCATGCAAGAGAGGGTATAAGCTTCACTCGAAGCATAGCTTCTCGTCTTGCGGATCGGCAAAGCGTTGCTTTGCTGATCGATCCTCAGGCGGACTTTGAATTGGTAAATGAGAATTTATCAGCGTCAAAGACCTCAGGCGAGGGGAGTTTTATGCTCTTCTCTTAAAATCCCAGCCTGCGTAGACGCGGTGGTGTGATTTATTCCTCCTCCGCGTGTGAGTTCAGTGATGAATTCACGAATTGGGAGTGTATCCCTTGTGGGTACATAAATCACCGTTAGGAGGTTTTACAATGGCTCTTCTTATCGAAGACAAAAAACAGATCGTAGCAGAAGTAAACGAAGTTGCTTCTCGCGCGTTCTCTGCTGTTGTTGCTGACTATCAAGGTTTAACCGTTGAGCAATTAACTGCTTTACGTGTTGAAGCGCGTAAGCTTGGTGTTACGACTCGTATCGTGCGTAATACTTTGGCTAAGCGTGCATTCGAAGGTACTCAATTCGATATCTTGAATGCAACTCTTGTTGGTCCAACAATCTTAGCTTTCTCGACTTCTGAAGACGACATGGGTGCAGCTGCACGCTTGTTCGAAGATTTCGCTAAAACAAACAAAGCATTTGAACTTAAAGCTGCTGCATTTGACGGCAAGGTTTATCAAGGTGCTGAAGTTAGCGTGATTGCAAATCTTCCGAACCAAGAAAAAGCGCTTACTATGCTTGCAAACGTTCTTCAAGCTCCTATTTCGAAATTGGGTCGCCTTATTACAGCACTCAAAGAGAAAAACGAGTCAGAAGCAGCTTAAGCTTAAATCAATTTACACACCATTCAATTTCCATTTGGAGTTATTCTCATGGCTTTAACTAACGAAGAAATTTTAAACGCAGTTGCTGAAAAAACTGTTCTTGAACTTGTTGAACTGATCTCTGCTTTCGAAGAGAAATTCAACGTATCTGCTGCTGCTGTTGCAGTTGCTGCTGCTCCAGGCGCTGGCGCTGCTGCTGCTGAAGAGCAAACTGAATTCAACGTTGAGTTGACTTCTTTCGGTGCAAACAAAGTTGCAGTAATTAAAGCAGTTCGTGAAGCGACTGGCCTTGGTCTTAAAGAAGCGAAAGACATGGTTGAAGGTGCTCCAGCAGTACTTAAAGAAGGCGTTTCTAAAGAAGAAGGCGAAGAGCTTAAGAAGAAACTTGAAGAAGCTGGTGCTACAGTTACACTTAAGTAATAGCTTAAGCGGAGTCGATTTTTTTATAATCGACTCCAAAAAATGGCTGATGGCTCTTGGGTCATCAGCCTTTTTGCGTTACAATAATCGGCTCGATTTTTGTTTGCATGATATAAATTTCATACAAATTAAAAATAAAGATAACAATCAAACGCTTACCAATATTTTTCAATGTTAAAAAATATTGTTAAGCGTTTTAATACCACTAAAAATTGCAGCATTTGTAAAGAGTGGTGGCCATATCGGCCTGCGTAATTCCTTCTGAGCCCGTTCTGCAGGCGGGCTTGGTTTACTTTCCGAGGACTCCAGATGGCATACTCATATACCGAAAAGAAACGGATCCGTAAGAATTTTGGTAAATTGCCCCAAGTCATGGAAGCACCGTACCTGTTGGCGATTCAAGTCGACTCGTACCGTACTTTCTTGCAAGATGGCAAATCTCCAAAAAACCGCGAAGATATCGGTCTCCAAGCCGCATTTCGTTCAGTTTTTCCTATAGAAAGTTATTCTGGCAATGCTGCTTTAGAATTTGTTGAGTATAGTCTTGGTAAACCAGAGTTTGATGTGCGCGAATGTATTCTTCGCGGCTCAACTTATGCGGCACCAATGCGCGTTAAAATTCGTTTGATCTTGAAAGATCGTGAAACGAAATCAATCAAAGACGTACGTGAACAAGAAGTCTATATGGGCGAAATGCCATTGATGACGGATAACGGTACTTTTGTGATCAACGGTACCGAGCGTGTAATCGTATCGCAATTACACCGTTCACCAGGCGTATTCTTTGACCATGACAAAGGTAAGACTCACTCAAGCGGTAAAGTGCTGTATTCAGCGCGTATTATTCCTTACCGTGGTTCATGGTTAGACTTTGAATTTGATGCCAAAGATTTAGTCTATGTACGTATCGACCGTCGTCGTAAATTACTGGCGACTGTGGTTCTGCGTGCCCTGAACTATAACAACGAACAGATTCTTGACCTGTTCTACGAAAAAGTTCCTGTTTACCTGGATATGGGTAGCTATCAGATCGACTTGATTCCAGAACGTCTGCGTGGCGAAATGGCACAATTCGATATCACTGATGCTGATGGTAAAGTCATTGTTGAACAAGGTAAGCGTATCAACGCACGTCATGTTCGTCAAATGGAAGCCTCTGGTCTGACCAAACTGTCAGTGCCGGATGAATACCTGTATGAGCGCATTACTGCCGAAGACATCGTGCTGAAAGATGGCGATGTGATTCCGGCCAATACACTGTTAAGCCATGAAGTGATGGTGAAGCTGGCTGAAGGCGGCGTGAAGCAGTTCAATATCCTGTTCACCAACGACATCGACTGCGGTTCATTCATTGCAGATACGCTACGTGCCGATACGACTACAGGTCGTGAAGAAGCACTGGTTGAAATCTACAAAGTGATGCGTCCAGGCGAGCCACCAACCAAAGAAGCAGCTGAGAACCTGTTTAACAACCTGTTCTTCTCTTCTGAGCGTTATGACCTGTCACCAGTCGGCCGTATGAAGTTCAACCGTCGTCTGGGTCGTCCTTATGAAGTTGGTACTGACCAGAAGTCGCGCGAAGTTGAAGGCATCCTGTCGAACGAAGACATCACGGATGTACTGAAAACATTGGTTGAAATCCGTAACGGTAAAGGTGAAGTCGACGATATCGACCACTTGGGTAACCGTCGTGTTCGTTCAGTGGGTGAAATGACTGAAAACCAATTCCGTGTCGGTCTGGTTCGTGTAGAGCGTGCGGTTAAAGAACGTCTATCACAGGCTGAAACTGATAACCTGTCTCCGCAAGATTTAATCAATGCGAAGCCAGTGGCTGCTGCAATCAAGGAATTCTTTGGTTCAAGCCAGTTATCTCAGTTCATGGACCAAAACAACCCATTGTCTGAAATCACCCACAAGCGTCGTGTATCAGCGCTTGGGCCTGGTGGTTTGACGCGTGAACGTGCTGGCTTCGAAGTACGTGACGTACATCAAACTCACTACGGTCGTGTGTGTCCAATTGAAACGCCTGAAGGTCCAAACATTGGTTTGATCAACTCGCTTTCTGTATATGCAAAATGTAACAACTTTGGTTTCTTAGAAACGCCTTACCGTAAAGTTGTTGATGGTCGTGTAACGGATGAAGTTGAATACCTGTCTGCGATTGAAGAAGTGGGTACTGTGATTGCACAGGCCGACTCGGTTGTAGATCAGGACGGTAACCTGACTGAAGAATTCGTTTCTGTACGTCACCACGGTGAATTCGTACGTATGTCACCTGAAAAAGTGACTCATATGGACGTATCTGCTCAGCAGGTGGTTTCTGTTGCAGCATCGCTGATTCCATTCCTTGAACACGATGACGCCAACCGTGCATTGATGGGTTCAAACATGCAACGTCAGGCCGTACCTACACTAATCGCGGACAAACCGCTGGTTGGTACCGGTATGGAAGCCAACGTGGCACGTGACTCAGGTGTGTGTGTGGTTGCAGGCCGTGGTGGTGTGATCGAGTTTGTTGATGCATCACGTATCGTAATTCGCGTGAATGAAGATGAAATGATCGCGGGTGAAGCAGGTGTAGATATCTACAACCTAATCAAATACACGCGTTCAAACCAGAACACCTGTATCAACCAGAACGTTGTGGTACGTTTAGGCGATAAAGTTGCACGTGGTGACATCCTGGCGGATGGTCCATCGACAGATGGCGGTGAACTGGCCCTGGGTCAAAACATGCGCGTGGCGTTCATGACCTGGAATGGTTACAACTACGAAGACTCGATCTTGCTTTCTGAGCGTGTGCTTCAAGAAGACCGTTTAACGTCGATTCACATTCAGGAACTGTCATGTGTTGCACGTGATACCAAACTGGGTGCTGAAGAAATCACGGCTGATATTCCAAACGTCGGTGAAGCTGCGCTGTCTAAACTGGACGAATCAGGTATCGTTTACATCGGTGCAGAAGTGACTGCCGGTGACATCCTGGTGGGTAAAGTAACACCAAAAGGTGAAACTCAGTTGACGCCTGAAGAAAAACTGCTTCGTGCCATCTTCGGTGAAAAAGCAGCGGATGTAAAAGACTCCTCTTTACGTGTTCCATCGGGCACCAAAGGTACAGTGATTGACGTTCAGGTCTTTACCCGTGATGGTCTGGAAAAAGACGAACGTGCACTGGCGATTGAGAAAGCGCAGCTTGATGCATACCGTAAAGACTTGAAAGAAGAATACAAAATCTTCGAAGAAGCAGCACGTGAACGTATTGTCCGTCTGTTAAAAGGTCAGGAATCGAATGGCGGTGGCGGCACCAAACGTGGTGATAAACTGTCTGAAGATATGCTGTCTGGTCTTGAACTGGTTGATCTGCTTGAAATCCAGCCAAGTGACGAAGCGATTGCGGAACGTTTAACGCAAATTCAAACCTTCCTGAAAGAGAAGAGCTTTGAAATTGACGAGAAATTCGCTGAGAAGAAACGCAAACTGTCTACCGGTGACGAACTGACCACTGGCGTACTGAAAGTGGTTAAAGTTTACCTTGCAGTGAAACGTCGTATCCAGCCGGGTGATAAGATGGCGGGTCGTCACGGTAACAAGGGTGTTGTATCCAACATTCTGCCAGTTGAAGACATGCCACACGATGCCAACGGTGTGCCGGTAGACGTGGTACTGAACCCGCTGGGTGTACCATCGCGTATGAACGTGGGTCAGATTCTGGAAACGCACTTGGGTATGGCAGCCAAAGGTCTGGGTGATCAGATCGACAAGATGCTGAAAGAACAGCGCACCATTCTTGAACTGCGTGAATTCTTGGACAAGATTTACAACAAGGTGGGCGGCGAGCAAGAAGATCTTGACAGCCTGACGGATGATGAAATCTTGGCGCTTTCTGGCAACCTGCGTGCCGGTGTTCCATTGGCAACACCTGTATTTGACGGTGCTGAAGAAGGTCAGATCAAAGACTTGCTTGAACTTGCGGGTCTGTCACGTACCGGTCAAACCGTATTGTATGATGGCCGTACGGGTGAGCGTTTCGACCGTCCAGTTACTGTCGGTTACATGTACATGCTGAAACTGAACCACTTGGTTGATGACAAGATGCATGCGCGTTCAACTGGTTCTTACTCATTAGTAACACAGCAGCCGCTGGGTGGTAAGGCACAATTCGGTGGTCAGCGTTTCGGTGAGATGGAAGTCTGGGCACTAGAAGCATACGGTGCAGCTTATACGCTTCAAGAAATGCTCACTGTGAAGTCGGATGACGTTGAAGGCCGTACCCGCATCTATAAGAACATTGTAGATGGTAACCATTATATGGATCCGGGCATGCCTGAATCGTTCAACGTATTGACCAAAGAGATCCGTTCTTTAGGTATCAACATTGAACTGAAAAATGGTGACTAAGAATCTCCATTAAATCTCCCTAAATCCCTCTTTGTAAAAGAGGGACTTTTCCCCCTTTGAAAAAGGGGGATTAAGGGGGATTAAAATTCAGTTAAAAAACAATATTTGTGACCCAGTCGGAAAGTGAAAATCTTACCGGCACACGGAGAAAAAAATTGAAAGACTTGCTCGATATCATGCGCAAAAAGACGGACTCAGACGGTCATGCTCCTGTAGAGTTTGATCGCATCCGTATTGGTCTTGCGTCACCAGAAATGATTAAGTCGTGGTCTCATGGTGAAGTTAAAAAGCCTGAAACCATTAACTACCGTACCTTCAAACCAGAACGTGACGGTTTGTTCTGTGCCAAAATCTTTGGTCCAGTCAAAGATTACGAATGCTTGTGTGGTAAATACAAGCGTATGAAATACAAAGGCGTCATCTGTGAAAAATGTGGCGTTGAAGTAACAACTGCAAAAGTTCGTCGTGAGCGTATGGGTCACATCGAGCTGGCATCTCCAGTAGCACACATCTGGTTCTTAAAATCACTGCCGAGCCGTATCGGTCTGTTATTAGACATGACCTTACGTGATATCGAACGTGTTCTGTATTTCGAATCTTATGTAGTGACTGACCCAGGTATGACTCCATTTGAGAAATACCAGCTTCTGAACGATGAAGAATACTTCAATGCGTTGGAAGAGCACGGTGATGAATTCACAGCGAAAATGGGTGCAGAAGCAGTTCAGGACCTGTTAAAAGACATCGATCTTGAAAACGAAATCTCACGCCTGCGTGAAGAAATTCCACAAACAACCTCTGAGACGAAACTGAAAAAAGCGTCTAAGCGTTTGAAATTGATGGAAGCGTTCAAAGAGTCGAACAACAAGCCAGAATGGATGGTGATGAATGTACTGCCAGTACTTCCGCCAGACCTTCGTCCGCTGGTTCCGCTTGAAGGTGGCCGTTTCGCAACGTCTGACCTGAACGACCTTTACCGTCGTGTGATTAACCGTAACAACCGTTTGAAGCGTCTTCTTGACCTTGCAGCGCCAGACATCATCGTACGTAACGAAAAACGTATGTTACAAGAGTCTGTAGATGCATTGCTTGATAACGGTCGTCGTGGTCGTGCGATTACCGGTTCGAACAAACGTCCGCTGAAATCTTTGGCCGATATGATCAAAGGTAAGCAAGGTCGTTTCCGTCAGAACTTGTTGGGTAAACGTGTTGACTATTCAGGCCGTTCGGTGATTACCGTAGGTCCTACTTTACGTTTGCACCAATGTGGTCTTCCGAAGAAAATGGCGCTGGAACTGTTCAAGCCGTTCATCTTTGCGAAACTGCAAGCCTCTGGTCAAGCCACTACCATTAAAGCTGCGAAGAAAATGGTTGAGCGCGAGACGCCAGAAGTTTGGGATGTTCTTGCATCTGTGATTCGTCAGCATCCAGTGATGTTGAACCGTGCGCCAACCCTTCACCGTTTGGGTCTGCAAGCGTTTGAACCGATTCTGATTGAGGGTAAAGCGATCCGTCTGCACCCGCTCGTTTGTGCTGCGTTCAACGCCGACTTCGACGGTGACCAGATGGCGGTACACGTACCATTAACACTTGAAGCGCAATTAGAAGCGCGTGCGTTAATGATGTCGACCAACAACATTCTGTCTCCAGCCAACGGTGAGCCAATCATCGTACCGTCTCAGGACGTGGTCTTGGGTCTTTACTACATCACCCGTGATGCAGTAAATGCCAAAGGTGAAGGCATGGTGTTCGCAGATACGCATGAAGTTAACCGTGCTCTTGCAACTGGTCAGGTTGATCTACACGCTCGCGTAAAAGCGCGTGTATACCAAACTGTGATCAATGACAACGGTGAGCGTGAGCAACAAACTATTGTTGTAGACACCACGCCAGGTCGCTGCCTGCTTTGGGAAGTTGTGCCAGAAGGTTTAAGCTTTGAGCAAATAAACGTTGAGATGACCAAGAAAAACATCTCTAAGTTAATCAACTCTTGCTACCGTAAACTGGGTCTGAAAGACACGGTAATCTTTGCTGACCAATTAATGTACTTGGGCTTCCGTCAAGCGACGCGTTCAGGTGTATCTGTTGGTATGGAAGACATGGTTATTCCACCAAGCAAACAGGCGATCATTGACAAGGCAGAAGCTGAAGTTCGTGAAATCGAACAACAGTTCGAACAAGGTTTCGTAACGGCCGGTGAACGTTATAACAAAGTCGTCGATATCTGGGCACGTACCAATGACCAGGTAGCGAAAGCGATGATGGACAACTTGTCTTTCACCACTGTGAAAAACAAACAGGGTGAAGACGAGAAGCAGAAATCATTCAACTCGATCTACATGATGTCGGATTCTGGTGCCCGTGGTTCGGCAGCTCAGATTCGTCAGCTTGCAGGTATGCGTGGTCTGATGGCGAAGCCGGATGGCTCGATCATTGAAACACCAATTAAGGCGAACTTCCGTGAAGGTTTGACGGTACTTCAGTACTTCATTTCAACGCACGGTGCGCGTAAAGGTTTGGCCGATACTGCACTGAAAACTGCGAACTCGGGTTACCTGACGCGTCGTCTGGTTGACGTTGCGCAAGACTTGGTGATCACTGAGCCAGATTGTGGCACCATGGCTGGTCTGGTGATGACACCATTCATTCAGGGCGGTGACGTGATCGAGAACCTGGGTACGCGAGTACTGGGTCGTGTGGTTGCTGAAGACGTGAAGAAAGCCGGTTCAGATGAAGTGATCCTGCCACGTAACACCTTAATTGACGAAAAACTTGCCAACTTCCTGGAAGAGCAAGGTGTCGACGAAGTGAAAGTACGTTCAGTAGTATCATGTGAATCGACCTTCGGTGTGTGTGCGAAATGTTATGGTCGTGACCTTGCACGCGGTCACTTGGTGAACCCAGGTGAATCTGTGGGTGTTATGGCGGCACAATCAATTGGTGAGCCAGGTACACAGTTAACCATGCGTACCTTCCACGTGGGTGGTGCGGCAAGCCGAACTTCTGCTGCCAACAGCGTTCAAGTGCGTAACAAAGGTACCGTACGTTTCCACAACGTGAAAACTGTACAACATGCCAAAGGTCACCTGGTATCGACCTCTCGTTCAGGTGAAATTGGTATTGCAGATGACTTAGGTCGTGAGCGCGAGCGCTATAAACTGCCTTACGGTGCGTCAATCTTGCTGAAAGATGGCGAAGCGGTAGAAGCAGGCGGTATCGTGGCGACTTGGGATCCGCATACCCATCCACTGGTAACTGAAGTTGCAGGTAAAGTACGTTTCAGCCAGATCGCTGATGGTGTCACTGTAACCTCGAAAACGGATGATGCAACCGGTATGACCACAATCGAAATCTTGCCAGTGACTTCACGTCCTGCGTCAGGTAAAGATTTACGTCCTGCTGTTGTGTTAGACACCGTGGACGGTGGTGAACAGTTCTACTTCCTGCCACAAAACACTATTCTTTCGGTTCGCGATGGCGAAACCATTGGTGTCGGTGACGTTATTGGTCGTGTACCACAAGAATCTTCACGTACCCGTGATATTACTGGTGGTCTGCCGCGTGTTGCTGACTTGTTCGAAGCACGTAAACCAAAAGAGCATGCGATTTTGGCAGAAGTGTCAGGTATCGTGAGCTTCGGTAAAGAGACCAAAGGTAAGAACCGTCTGGTGATTACCCCGGATGATGGTTCAGAGATCTACGAAGAGCTGATTCCGAAATGGCGTACTATTAACGTGTTCGAAGGTGAGCATGTGAACCGTGGTGAAACCATTTCTGATGGTCCACAAAACCCGCATGACATCTTACGTCTGAAAGGTGAAGTGGCGTTGACCAACTACATCGTGAACGAAGTTCAGGACGTTTACCGTCTGCAAGGTGTAAAAATCAACGACAAGCATATTGAAGTCATCGTACGTCAAATGCTGCGTAAAGTTGAAATCACTGACGGTGGTGATACCAGCTTCATCAAAGGCGAACAGGTGGATTACATCCGCGTGGTTCAAGAAAACCAGGCTGTACTTGCACAGAACAAGTTCCCAGCGAAGTTTGATCGCCAGTTGATGGGTATTACCAAAGCATCGCTGTCGACGGATTCGTTCATCTCTGCTGCATCGTTCCAGGAAACCACACGTGTGTTAACTGAAGCGGCTGTAACCGGTAAAGAAGATGATCTACGTGGTCTGAAAGAAAACGTCGTTGTTGGTCGTCTGATCCCAGCGGGTACAGGTTTGGCTTACCACTTAGAGCGTCGTCGTCAGGAAGCAGAAGCTGCAGAATTTGAACTGCAAAATGACTTCTCTGATGTAGACCAAGCATTAAGTCAGGCATTTAACCAGGAATTCTAAGCTGGTGAAATGACAACCAAGAGACGCCTTCGGGCGTCTTTTTTTATGCCTGAAAAAAGGGTATCGCGCTGTACTTTGGCGTTAGATGGGCCGGGTTGCTGCTGCAAAGCGGGTGTTTTTACATAAATCCTCTATTGGTTACCAAGTTGGTAACATATTGCTCAGATTCGACCCATCAATATCGAATAAGCTAAAGCTATGACCAAAACAGGGGAAGAGCGATCATGAAAAAAGTTATCGGTGTTATGGCAGCCGCCACCTTATCTACCTTTATGCTGGCCGGCTGTGAAAGTATGTCTCCAAATGAACAGCGTATTGGTGCAGCGGCCTTAGGTGGTGCAATTGGTGGTGGTGTCGGTGGTAATGTCGGCGGTACTGCAGGTGCAGCCATTGGTGGTGGTGCCGGTGCAGCAGTGGGTAGTAAAACCCAGGATGGTTCAAACCGTAACGCGACCTATAGTGGTGTCGGCGGTGCAATTGGTTCTGCGGTAGGTAAAAGCATCTTCGGTGGTAGTACTGGTGCAGCGATTGGTGGTGCGATTGGTGGCGGTGCAGGTGCCGCGATTGAGCAGAACCGCTAAGTCTGGTTTAGACGATCTCACATAAAAAAAGCGCTTAAAGATAAGCGCTTTTTTATTTAGCCGGCAGCATGCGGCTTTCTGCGGCGGATGTATACCGTCTTTTCTACCTCGGCAATACGTACGCCGGCTTCATCAAAAATATTCAGGTGATAGTTGCGATACACCGGTGCGTAATTCTCGGCCAGTTCCCGAATGGTAGCGACCTCCATGGCATTGAGGCGGATATCGGCATAGACCATACTGCGACCGGGCGCTAGAAAGCGGATGGTCGCGGCCTTATCCCAGACAATATATTTTGAGCCAAGATGATGCATCAACAGCAGCATATAAAACGGATCGACCATGGCATACAGGCTACCGCCAAAATGCACCCCAACAATATTCTGGTTTTTACGCGTCAGTGGCATTTTGACACGAATGTGGTAATTGGCCAGATCCATTTTCTCGACCGCAATACCGGCGCCGCGATAGGGGGCATAGCGATTGATCAGGAATTTGGACAGGGTCGGAATTGTCTGTAGTTTTTTTAAAAGGCTCATAAGGGTCAATTATTTTTATTGCACTGATCTGCATACTAGAACAGAAACCGGCAGGTGGCATTGATTTGATTGACTGCACTTGCCAATAAACAGCCAATACAAGAAATCACCCATAAACAGAACAGGATGTCATCATGCACGCTCATACGCAGTGGATTCATACCTCAGACCAGCAGCGCCTGTATGTCAAAAGCTGGGGCAAGCCGGACAATCCGGCGCTGGTACTGGTTCATGGTTATCCCGACAATCAGGAAGTCTGGGAAGCTGTTATTACCCAGCTGATTCAGGATTTTTATATTGTGACCTATGATGTGCGTGGGGCCGGTCAGTCTTCCATTCCGAAGCATATTCATGATTATCGGCTGGCACGCCTGTCTGAAGATTTACTGACTGTGGTGGATGCAGTGCTGCCCAACCGGCCATTTCATCTGGCTGCGCATGATTGGGGTTCAATTCAGTCCTGGGAGTCGGTGACCGATGCCCGGTTTCGCCAGCGGATTCTTTCTTACAGCAGCATTTCCGGGCCTTGTCTGGACCATGCTGCATTCTGGATGCGTGCCCAGTTACAGCAGGGTAAGACTAAATTCTTAAAACAGCTGGGCAAGTCCTGGTATATCGCTGTGTTTCAATTGCCCTTACTGGCACCGACGGTGTGGCAATACATGAGTGCAGAGCGCTGGGGCAAAATGCTACAGCAGCTGGAGCAAAGCTCGGGTCTGGCCTTAAACCCGAATATCCAGCAGGATGGTCAATATGGCGTCAATCTGTATCGGGCCAATTTTATCCCGCGTTTGCTCAAACCACGTCAGCGTGTGGCGATTTGTCCGGTACAGGCCGTGGTACTGACCGAAGACCGCTTTGTCAGTCCGGAGCTGATTGATGAAGTGCCGAACTGGGCAGCAGACTTCCAGCGAGTGGAGATTGCGGCCAATCACTGGGCAATTTTAAGCCAGCCGGAGCGGATTGCTCAACATCTTCGGGATTTTGCATTTTCAAAATCAGGTAGTTAATTTGACTGTTACTGGCAAGGTCAAGACAAATATCGGACAGCGCAACAACAGCAGCTAAATAGCGATCAATCTCTGATAAAATAGCGTTTTTTCTCGATCCGTCTTTTCTTATGTTTGCAATTCTTGCCGCCATCGCAGTCATGTTCGGGCTGTCGTTGGCACGTGTTCCTGTTGTTTTTGCACTGGTCATTGGTGCCGTTACGGGTGGTTTGCTGGCTGGTTTGGGCCTGCAAGGTACTTTAGAGGCGTTTAATAATGGCCTGGGCGGTGGTGCTAAAATTGCTTTGGCCTACGGTATTTTAGGTGCTTTTGCACTGGCTCTGGCGCGTTCAGGTTTACCTGATTTATTGGCCTATAAAATGATTCACACCTTAAAGGGTGAGGCCGATCTGAAAGCGCAAAACCGGGTCAAATACTTTATTTTCCTGGTGGTGGCCATTGCCGCGGTATTCTCCCAGAACGTGATTCCGGTACATATTGCCTTTATTCCGGTGCTGATTCCGCCATTGTTGATGGTATTTAACCACCTGAAACTGGACCGTCGTCTGGTGGCCTGTTTATTGACCTTTGGTCTGGTGGCCACCTATATGCTGGTGCCGGTCGGATTTGGCGCCATCTTCCTGAATGATATTCTGGGCCATAATATTAATACCTTTGGCAAGCCGTATGGATTTGAGATCAGCTATGACCAGATTCCAACAGCGATGGCCATTCCGGTATTCGGGATGTTTGTCGGTTTGCTGATCGCGGTGTTTTTCTCATACCGTAAGCCACGTGAATATAAAGACGTGCATATTGAAGAGCAGCAAAGCATTTCGGCTGAAATGGGTGTGGCACAAAAATCAGGTCAACCTGAAGTGGCGACGTTCACCATCTGGATGGCAGTCATTGCGATTCTGGTAACCCTTGGCGTGCAGCTGTATTCAGATTCGATGATTCTGGCCGGTCTGGTTGGTGTAGCGATTCTGAGCTGTGCCGGGATCTTTAAGTGGAAAGAAGCGGACGATGTTATTATTACCGGTATGCGGATGATGGCACTGGTTGGCTTTATTATGATTGCTGCGCAAGGTTTTGCTGCCGTGATTGAGGCAACAGGACAGGTTTCTGCGCTGGTTGAAGCGTCGGTTGACTGGATTGGTAATAGCCAGGCACTTGCAGCCTTTTTAATGTTGTTGATTGGTTTGCTGATTACTTTGGGCATCGGTTCATCATTCTCTACCATTCCGATTCTGGCGATTATTTATGTACCGCTCTGTATTCAATTTGGTTTTAGTCCTGCAGCAACTATTGCGATCATTGGGACTGCGGCTGCACTGGGCGATGCCGGTTCACCTGCTTCGGATTCGACCTTGGGGCCAACCTCAGGCCTGAATATGGATGGTCAGCATGACCATATGAAAGACAGTGTAGTGCCGACCTTTATTCACTTTAATATCCCGCTGATGATTTTTGGCTGGATTGCCGCCATGGTGCTTTAACCTGAAATATCCCGGGAATAAAATCCCGGGATTTTTTTGAATCATAGATGTATTTATAATAAATCTTATAATCATTCTGATAATCTAATAATAGATGTATTTAAAATATATATTATAGAGTGTTTAAAATAAACCTGAGTATTTTAATCTGAATATTATTATTTAATCTTGATAAATCAGGTTGGTATTTAAAACCAAGTTGCGTGGTTGGTTAAAATAAATTAATTTAATAATCAATAGTTTGAAAATAATATAAAATTATTATATCGGATAAGTATTGCATATTAATTTATAACGTGTTTATTATTAATTAATGTTTAATTTTTGAATAAATAATCTTCCAGTGGGGTATTAAAATGTTAAAGCAAATTACACTCGTTGCATTAATGGGTCTTTCTGCTTCTGCGATGGCAGGCCAATGGCAAGTCAAGCTGGGCGGTTCGGTTGTAGCACCTACAGGCGATTATAATCTCGGCGGCGCAACAGTTGAGGCAGATCATGAATATGCATTTACCCCGTCAGTTGAATATTTCTTTAATGACAATATTTCGACAGAACTGCTTTTAGCTGCACCAATTAACCATGATGTTCAGTTAGCGGGTACAGATGTGGTACGTATTAAACATTTACCACCAACGCTGACGGCAAAATACCATTTTAAAAACAATACCGGTTTTACACCGTACATTGGTGTCGGTGGTACCGCATTTGTGGCTTGGGATGAGCGTACCAAAGGTCTGGGTGATACCGATGTGAAAGTAAAAGAAGATTTTGGTTTTGCCGGCCAGATTGGTTTTAACTTCCAGCCAGCAGATGCCAAAAACTGGGGCGTATTCTTTGATGCACGTTATGCGCAACTTAGCCCTGAAGTTACTTTAAGTGGTGATGTGGCAGCCCAATTCGATTTAGATATCGATCCAATGGTGTACACCATCGGTTATAGCTACAAATTCTAATTATAAAAAAGTACCAATAATAAAATTCAGCGTAGCCCCATCCTTGTGATGGGGCCTTTTTATTGCAAAATGATAACAATAGAACAAAATCAGAATATTGAGTTAAGTATTCGTTTTCATTTAATTTGTAGTGAATGAAATGAAAGAAATGAAAAAGTGAGAAGATCAAATATGAATAGAAATACAACCTTTGCCTTGGTCTTCGCCAGTTTGATCAGCCTGCCTGCCGCTGCAGCCAGCTTTAATTGTGAACGTGCTCAAACCCCAACCGAACATGCCATTTGTGAACATCGTAATGTTAATGATGCCGATGTGAAGATGGCCACCACCTATAAAATTATTAACCGTCTGGTACCGATGGGGACACGTTCGGCTATACGGGATGAACAGGTGCGCTGGCTGGCCCTGCGTGACCGCTGTGGCCAGTCGGTTGAATGTCTGACCCAGGTTTACCAGATGCGTCAGCAAAAGCTGGAGCAGTATATGCAGCGGGTCTATCAGCAGGGCCCATTTTAATATTTTTTTGTTTTCCTATTGAAAAATCGTCGCCTCACTCCAATTCATAAGGCATTCCAATACAACAATGCTGTCAATTTAAGGAGTGATGAATGAGCGAACAAAGCGCACAAAAACACAGTTTCCAGGCTGAAGTGGCTCAGCTTTTACATTTGGTGACGCATTCTCTTTATTCCAACCCTGAAATTTTTCTGCGTGAACTGATTTCTAACGCCTCTGATGCCTGCGATAAATTGCGTTTTGAAGGCATTAACCATCCTGAATATTATGAAAATGATCCGGACCTGCGCGTGCGTGTGCGTCTGGATGCAGAGAACAATACCCTGACCATTTCCGATAACGGTATTGGTTTAAGCCAGCAGGAAGCGATTGATAACCTGGGGACCATTGCCAAATCCGGCACCAAAGACTTTATGTCCAAGCTGACCGGTGATCAAAAAGCCGATGCCCAGCTGATTGGCCAGTTTGGGGTGGGTTTCTACTCTGGCTTTATTGTGGCCGATAAAATTACCGTAGAATCACGCCGTGCCGGTCTGGACGCATCGGAAGGTGTACGCTGGATCAGCGGTGGCACCGGTGAATTTGAAGTCGAGCAAATCAACAAGGAAGGTCGTGGCACCGACATCATCCTGCATTTACGTGAAGATGCGTTGGACTATCTGCAAAGCTATAAAGTGAAGCAGATTATCAATAAATATTCTGATCACATCAGCCTGCCCATTCAAATGCAAAAAGAAGTCTGGCAGGAAGAGGAAGTAGCGGAAGGTGAACAGCCAAAAGGCGGCCAGTATGTGAAAACTGATGAATGGGAAGCGATTAACTCGGCCAGTGCTTTATGGACCCGCAGTAAAAACGAGATTAGCGAAGAACAGTATATCGAGTTTTATAAAAACCTGAGCCATGATTTTGAGGCACCGCTGGCCTGGTCGCATAACCGTGTCGAAGGCAGCACCGAATATACCCAGTTGCTGTATATTCCGCCAAAAGCACCACATGATATTTTTACCCGCGAAGCCAAAGCTGGCATCAAGCTGTATGTCAAACGCGTATTTATTATGGATGATGCTGACAACCTGATTCCAAACTATTTGCGTTTTGTACAGGGTGTGGTGGATAGCGCCGATTTACCGCTGAACGTCAGCCGTGAACTGCTACAGGAAAGCCGCGATGTGAAAACCATACGTGAAGGTAACGCACGCCGTGTGCTGACCATGCTGGATGGTCTGGCCAAATCTGAAGATGAAAAAGACCAGAACAACTTCAAGACTTTCTATCGTGAATTTGGTTCGGTCTTAAAAGAAGGCCTGGGCGAAGACTTTGGTAACCGTGAGCGTATCCTGAAATTATTACGCTATGCGACCTCCACCCAGGATGAGGTCAGTACCTCACTGGCAGATTACAAAGCGCGGATGCAGGACGGCCAGAAAGCCATTTACTATGTAACCGCAGATAGCCTGACCGCGGCCAAGAACTCGCCGCAGCTGGAGCTGTTCAAGAAAAAAGGCATTGAAGTCCTGCTGATGACTGAACGTGTTGATGAATGGGCCATGAACTTCGTACATGAGTTTGATGGTACACCGCTGCAAAACGTGTCTAAAGGTGCGGTCGATTTGGGCGATCTGCAAGATGCTGAAGAGAAGAAGGCACTGGAACAGGCGGCAGAGCAGTTTAAGCCAGTGGTGGAGCAGCTGTCTGAATCGTTGAAAGACAAAACCAAAGAAGTGCGCGTGACCACACGACTGGTTGATTCTCCAGCCTGTCTGGTTACGGCTGACGGGGAATTGTCGCCACAGCTGATCCGGATGCTGAAAGATGCCGGTCAGCCGGTGCCAGAAATGAAACCGATTCTGGAAATTAACCCGCAGCATCCGTTGGTGCAAAAACTGCAAGGTTCGGCCCAGTTTGATGATCTGGCCAATGTGATTTTTGATCAGGCCCTGATTGCAGAAGGGGGACTACCAGAAAATCCGGCAGAGTACCTGAAACGGATCAACAGCTTATTATTGAAATAAGCCCATCAAAAAACCTCCTGCGGGAGGTTTTTTAATGCACGATTATATTGTTGATGGTTTTAGAACAGGGCTTCTAAACGCAGCAAGACACTCGGGAAATGGCTGCGGTCTTCACGGTCATCATTATAGTAATTCAGGTCGCCCTGCACAAAAAACCATTCGCGCAAGAACGGCTGACGCCAGGACACAAATGGCCCCCAGCTGTTCAGGCGTAAATCATCATTATGATAATAACCGCCGGTGTAGAGCCCGTAGTTAAAACGGTTGCCATGGAAAAACTGGTGCTGTCTAAAGCTGTAATTGTCCCATCTGAGGTCATCATCCTGTTCATCGGCATAGGTCAGGCTAAACTGGTTGCTTAAAAACGGATGATCAGGCCGGGCATGAATAAGTTCCAGGTTTGTTCTTAAATAGTTTTCACTGTCGAGGCCGTAACGGTAAATCTGCTCGGCATGAAAGGAAAAATCATTGACCAGTTCCCAGTCCTTGGCAATTTTTAAACGGGCATAAATATCATCGCCAGAACGCACCCCGAGGTCGGCATCGGTTTCAAAAGGCAAACGTTCAGTGAAGTCAGACCAGCGTAAGGCTAAGGAGCTGTTGTCTTCACGCGCCCGTCGGCCATCTAGGGTTTTGTCCGGGCTGTTGCTGGGGTTTTCATTGGTAATGGCAACACTGTTTTGCAGTTCGTTATCCAGCGAGTCATCACCAAAGACCAGACTTAATTTGCGTTCCAGCGTCGGCAGTTTAATCCGGCCACGTACCCGCGGTTTAATATCGTAGTCATCATATTTGTTCCAGCGACTGTCGACCAGAATACGCAAGGTCGCAGAGGCCGGTTCCTCCGGGCTGGTTTCTCCAAACCAGTTATCAATTTTATGTGCGGTATTGTCTGCCCAGAGGCGAATCTGTTTCTGGCGCCGGTCTACCCAGCTTTGTTCTTCGGTTTCATGCGTGGGCTGCACAATCGGTTCATTCGACTGTTCCGGCAAAATGGTTGGGGTGGCATCAATCAGGCGCGGCAGGGTATAGAAAAAACCATTACCCGCCTCAGTTTCGGGTACCAGCGGCACCTCATAACCTGGTGGTGCGGTCTGCTGTTCTGCGTCCAGGTCGGTATTGTTGTCTGCAACCGTATATCCACTGCCTAACAGGCAAAATAATAATAATGATGGCGCTATAAAATGTACTTTTCTTGGCATTATTTACTGATCTTTAAGCTCTTTTTGCTAGTGTTGAAAATCTTCAGGCGAAAAGCAAGATGCAGCTACAAAAACATAAACATTAACTGGCGGTGAGCTGTTGAATGGCCTGAACCAGACGTAAAGGATCGACCGGCGCAGGCAGATGATTCAGGACTTTTTGAATGATCTGCCAGCTCACGCCCTGCTGACGATCGAGCAGAATATAGGGATAGGCCTGTTCGGTACGCGCCAGTTGTAAACGCTGCTGGCCATGAATCAGGCGAATTTTTTGTCGCTCTTTTAATAAAATCAGCGGTGTGGCCAGCGTGGCTGCTGTTTCTTCAAACTGGATAAATTTCTGGGTATGAATCAGTTGTAGCGGAATAAACGGATAATAATCTTCTTTGTGCCAGATCATCTGCTCGGCATGTTGATAGCACTGAAACAGACTGTCCAGCGCAAACAGCTGGCTTTCCAGTACAGCGCTGTCTATTTCACGAATTGCGGCAATTTTATGTTCGTGCTGCTGGCTAAAGGCATGGGCAAAACGGGTGGCCTGCATAGCATCCAAGGCGCCAAACAAGACCAGATATTTAATAAAACGGCCTTGGGCATTAATTTGCTCGGCCACATAACCGGGGCGTTTGAGCAGAGCCGCTTGCTCTGCATCATGAACCAGCACATCGGCATACTGCATCACTTCAGGCCGGGCCGGTAAAAATACCCGGCACAGTGTTTCCGCCGGCAGATGGTCCAGGGGTAATTCGGAAATCGGGCAGCTGAGCTGATTGAGCAGCAGATGACGGGCGCTAGACTCTGCTTCGGGTACGGAATCTGCTTGCTGTTCAGGCTGAACAGGTGCGGCTTTGGTAGGCTTGAACTGCTGAGCTGCTGCTTCAGGTTCTATCGCTACAGATGAACGTGCTGCGACGGTATGCTGAAAGGCCTGCGTTGCGGCATAGTTTTGCTGGTTAAGTAATTCCAGATCGGTATGCAGACTGCGATACTGATGCTGCTGTTGCAACATCCAGCGATAGACCTGTTCCAGATTGCCCCAGTCACTGAGCAGGGCAGTACGTGCGGGTGCCGGAATCAGCCAGATTTGCCAGCCGGAGGCGGGCTGATACAAGATGGCCCAACCTGAATCGGGCTGGGCATATAAGGCCTGTTCTAGCGCCTCGACCTGCTGAAACACGCCCCGAAAAGAACGTGCATAAATGGTGTCACGCGCAAATTCTTCGGCAGAACGTTCCGGCTGCACCTGTGTCTTATAGGCCAGAATCTGCTTTTTAAACAGAGGCTGGTCGCATTCAACAAAAATACTTTTAATCCGGCTTTTGGCCTTGGCGGTTTCATACAGACTCAAGGAACGACGCTCCAGTGCGCCCGTCAGGTCATGCAGTTCTTTAATCAGCCGGGATTTTTCTAAAGTATTCATGGTGGAAACTTAAACCAGTTGTTGTGCTTTTTCCAGATAACTGGCCAGGACAATATTCAGGGCCAGTTCAACCAATTTGTATTCGGCAGAATGCGGCTGTGAATAATGTTCCGCCAGCGCCACCAGATTTTCTACATTAATCTCTTGTGGAGAAATTTTTCTCTGAATCAGGGCTTGAAGTTCGTGCATTGCTCTCTCATCAACCTGTACTTAAATAATTGTTTTGGATCACTTTGATTATAGGTATTTCACTAAAAATTACATGAAAAAAAATGTCAGCTTTTGTGGATTTTTAGGCATTTATGACAGAAATTGGGATTTCAATATAATAAATATTAAAAAATTTTTTAGATAAATTTCAGTTAAATCAGAGAATAAACAGATCATGATGCCGAATTGACAAAAAATGTCAGTCTGGAATTGTCTGGTCGGATCAGGTGTCAGCCACAGAATTGTTCTAAACCGCAATAAAAAAAGCAGACCTGAGGTCTGCTTATATTTAAAGAAGTGCTTAAGCTTCTTTGTTCTGTTCAGCGCTTGCAGGCTGATCGTTGCTCACGGTTTCAGTGTGGGCTTTTTCAGTCGGGAAGCTTGGTACATAAACCATTTCTGCTGATACATTGGCTGCATACAGGGTGACCATAAACAGGCCAAGCGCTTTTAAAACGTTCATCAATCTTACCTTCACAAAAAAAGGATGACTTGGGAGAAAAGTCATCGTGGGAGAGTGTATTCAAACAACAGCTATGATAGCGCGTTGTGATTGAGAGAAAATGATCATATCGGCAAGTTTAAGACTTTTTGTTAAAAAATAACATTTAAAAACAATAAATTAGAATAATTGCTCTAATCATTTAGCTACAAGATTTAAATTAATGATGATTATTACAAGAACGAGATCATCCTGTTTTAAGATGAAAAAATCTCCAGATTTTTTGCCCCATCCACGCGTCATCTCTGTACAAATCCCTTGATCTGTATAGAGATGTAAGTTTTTGACGCGCTATGGTTAAGCGCTCTTTTATTGTCTATTTTTTATTCTAAGATGAACGTTTATACCAACACTGAGGGATCAATCATGGCGATTGCAAAAGTAGTAGAAGTGAATGCCAGCAGTAATAAAAGTTTTGAAGATGCCATTCAAAGCGGCATTGCCAAAGTCGGTGAAACAGTCAAAAACCTGCAGGGTGCCTGGATTAATGAACAGAAAGTGGTGATTAAGGACAATAAGATTACCGAGTATCGGGTCAATTTAAAAATCAGTTTCCTGGTGGAATAAGGCGCATAGAAAAAAATCCCCGTAAGGGGATTTTTTATGGCAGCGATGCTTAAGGATGTAACTGCTTATTGTTCCGGTACATCGCACTGGTCATCCTGACATTGCGCGCCGTTGTCTGTAGGTGTTTCCAAAGCTTTTTTCAGCACCTGTTCAAACACTTCCCGTGGCTGGGCACCGGCTAAAGCAACGCGCTGGTCAAATACAAAAAAGGGTACGCCCGTCACTTTAAGCTGATCACGTGCTACATCCTGATCAAATTTCACAAAATCGGCATAGGCATCAGAATCGAGCACATCATCGACTTCCACCGGGTTTAAACCGATACGCGCAGCGACATCTTCCAGCGTTTCGCGTTCGCCAATGGCTAGACCTTGGGTCATATAGCTGTAGAAAAAGGCTTCCTTGGCTTCATTGCCCAAGCCTTTGCTTTGCGCCAGATGAATCAGACGGTGGGCATTCAAGGTATTGCCGGAATTGGCCTGTTCCCAGTTAAATTGGATGCCTTCTTCAGCAGCCATGCTGGCAATATTGCGCTGCATGTCTTCTACTTCCGCCAGGGTACGGCCATATTTTTGCGCCAGACGTTCAGAATTGGAAATTTCCTGACGTTCCGGTGCCTCCGGGTCAAGCTGGAAGCTGTGCCAGTGCACCTCAAGTTCTACGCCGACCTGTGCTGCCGCGGCTTCAAGACGTTTTTTGCCGATATAACAGAAAGGGCAGACCACATCGGACCAGATATCTACACGCATGAATATTCTCTTTGCCTTGTTTTCAACTATTGATGGGGATGATTTGCCTGAATTAAAGCCGAGATGGGTACTTTGCCGCCAGCAAACCGTATTTTTCATCCTCATCACTTTATATTTTTTGAAAATAAGCTAAACAATAAAAAAATTAGCTGAATAAAATAAATCACTTAAGTCATTTTTATTGTTTGATCTTTTGTGTGCTTTGTTGAATAATTTTGTCTAAAAAACAGGCGATACAACAACAAAGCGTTATGATAACGAGAAATACAACAAGAGGACAGGATATGCGACGTATAGTGTGGATCATCGTCCTCGTGACCTGTGCCGTGTTTGGATTGATGTTTTATCAATATCAGGCACAACAAAAAGAACTGACCCAATTACACGAATATCAGAACGTACTGTATGACAAGGCCGAGCAGATTTATGTACAGGCGCAGGATTGGTCGACCCCGATTCAGGTTGATCCGTCCGATCCGCGTTTAAGCGGTGATTATGCCCTGATGGCTGAATTTGTGATTAGCCATCTGGTGCAAAGTGCCGAAGCGCGTAACAGCTATTTACGCGAACTGAAAGCGTTGCAATGGGATCAGTTTCTGGATATTAAACGCCTGAATGAAGATAAAAAACAGGACTATGCCGAAACTGAAGCGATGCTGTCACAGGTCAAGGCTATGATGGAGCTATATCAGGAGCATCTGACTGAACATGAAGCACAGGCGCTGGCCCAAATTGAAGAATTACCGATTAAATCGCATCTACGCCGTCAGTTAAGTGAATCTCTGCTGGAAAGCCGCCAGAATGATGAAGGCACAGTGCTATTTGAGCTGGAAAAACAGAGCCTGAGTCAGGCCTATGTACTGCTTGGGATTCTAAAAAATAATCGCTGGGAAATGAAAAACAACCTGTTTATGTTCTATGAAGATGCAGGCCTGAAACAGTTTAATCAGGCCTATCAGGACATGCTCAAGCTGAATCAGCAAATGCAGGAGATTACCCAGGCGCATCAGCAGGCATTGGCTGAAAAACTGTAAGTAACAGCTCAACTTCTTGCACCTGTTTTAAGCCAAAGCTTAATACTGCCCCAACACCGTCATGGGGCAGTATCGGCAGATGCAAGGTGCATTCTTAATGATCACCTGGCCACAGGCTCAGGACATATTTTAGTGCTGCTGCTGGCCGCGATGGCTGTGAAAATGCACTGTGAGTGTACAGCCTCTAGCGCTTTTTAAGGGTGTGGATGGCTACGAGTTATATACATGGACAGCATCGTGCGTGATCCATTTAAAAAGAGGAAAAGAATAAAATTATGAATGAAAAAATATTAGTATAAGTAATTGATAAAATTCTAAAATTTAAGAAATTATCTTTCTATTCTTTCTTGTTTTTAACTAGTTCATCTCCTCCTCATGTTGGTGCCGATTTACCAGCAAAATCCGGCAGATTTTTTTTAAAAATGGCATAGTAATTGCTCCAATCCCGCAGGAATAGCGCTTGTCTGCAACATGCAGGCAAGGGCCAGTATATTTTTAAAAGATGGCTTCAGAGAAAAGCATCACTGAGCTGCGGCGTGGGGCTACATATGACAACGAGCAAACAGAATATTTCGCCCGAAGATGAATTTTTAGGGGCAGGAAAAAGCCTGACTTATGGCTTACAGCATGTATTAACCATGTATGGCGGTATTGTGGCACCGCCGTTAATTGTCGGCACAGCGGCCGGTTTAACTGCTGCGCAAATTGGGATTTTGATTACTGCCTCATTATTTATGGGCGGACTGGCGACCCTGTTACAAACCTTAGGCGTGAAATATTTCGGGGCACGCTTGCCACTGGTACAAGGCGTGTCCTTTGCCGGCGTGGCCACCATGGTCGGTATTGCCACCACGGGTGGCGGTTTTAATGCCATTCTGGGCGCGGTGATTGCCTCCTCCTTAATCGGGTTATTGCTGGCACCTTTCTTTGCCAAGATTATCCGTTTCTTTCCACCGGTGGTGACCGGCTGTGTGATTACCATCATCGGCCTGTCTTTATTGCCGGTGGCTGTGCGCTGGATTATGGGCGGCAATAGCAATGCACCCGACTGGGGTTCTATGCAAAATATTGGTCTGGCCGCCATGACCCTGGGGATTTTGCTGCTTCTAAGCCGTTTTGGTTCTGAAACCATTCGCCGTACCGGAATTTTACTGGCAATTCTGATCGGTTCGATTCTGGCTTATGCTTTGGGTTTTGGCGATTTTTCCAAAGTGGGTGAGGGCGCATGGTTTGCCTTTCCTGACTTTTTAGCCTTTGGCCCACCAACTTTTCATCTGTCCGCAATTCTGGCCATGACCATTGTGATGGTGGTGGTCTTAACTGAAACCACGGCCGATATTATTGCGGTGGGAGATATTGTCGGTGCCAAAGTCGATGACAAGCGTATTGCCAATGGCCTGCGCGCCGATATGATTTCCTCAGCAGTAGCGCCCTTCTTTGGCACCTTTATGCAAAGTGCCTTTGCCCAGAACGTGGGACTGGTGGCGATTACCGGTGTGAAAAGCCGCTTTGTGGTAGCTGCCGGTGGCCTGATTCTGGTGATTTTGGGCCTGCTACCGATTATGGGCCGTATTATTGCTTCCATTCCTACGCCGGTATTAGGCGGCGCTGGTCTGGTCCTATTTGGTACAGTGGCGGCCAGCGGAATTCGTACTTTATCTAAACTGGACTATAGCGATCAGAAAAACCTGATTATTGTCGCGACGTCTCTGGCTGCCGGGATGATTCCAATTATTGATCATTCTTTCTATGCCCAGTTTCCAACCTGGTTTAAAACCCTGTTCCATTCGGGCATTAGCTCGACCTGTGTGATGGCGATTTTCCTGAATATCCTGTTTAACCATCTTCATTTTGGTAAAAGGACAACGGTTGAGCCAGTGTTAACCACAGTGGCCAAGCCCGAACATTAAGGCGATGAGCTGAAGCTTGCTTCAGTCGTGATTGAGATGCAATTTAAAAATGCCCGATGTAGCACATGGGGCGTTTTGTTTTGAATAATTTTCGCGAATATAAAAAATCCCCGTATCAAACGGGGATTTTTTTATCTAAGTATTTAAAGATTAAACGCGTTCGATAATTGTCGCGATACCTTGACCAAGACCGATACACATGGTCGCAAGACCAATTTGGGTATCTTGTTGTTCCATGACGTTCAATAATGTGGTTGTGATACGCGCACCTGAACAACCCAATGGGTGACCTAGTGCAATTGCACCACCGTTCAAGTTCACACGATCTTGCTGATCATAAATGCCTAAGCCTTTAAGAACAGACAAACCTTGTGCAGCAAACGCTTCGTTTAATTCAAAGGTTTGAATGTCTGCAATTGACAAGCCAGCACGTTTAAGCGCTTTTTGTGTTGCAGGTACAGGGCCATAACCCATGATTGCTGCATCGCAGCCTGCAACTGCCATAGAGCGAATCACGGCACGTGGTTTTAAACCTAAAGCTTGTGCACGTTCAGCAGACATAAGCAGCATCGCAGATGCACCATCAGACAATGCTGAAGATGTTGCCGCAGTGACCGTACCGCCTTTCGGGTCAAATACAGGACGTAAAGCTTGGAACGCCTCAAGGTTGGCATCTGGACGGATCACTTCGTCGATGTCGCATAGCTGTTTAAAGCCATTTGCGTCATGACCTTCAATACCAATGATTTCGTTTTTAAAACGACCTTCTTGTGTTGCAGCCCATGCACGACGATGTGATTCCACACCAAAGGCATCTTGCTCTTCACGCGAAATACCGTTCATGCGACCCAACATTTCAGCAGTTAAGCCCATCATGTTTGATGCTTTGGCATAGTGCTTCGATGCAGCAGGGTTGATGTCGATACCGTGCATCATGCCCACATGGCCCATGTGCTCTACACCACCAATGATGAAAATATCACCCTGATTGGTTGCAATTTGTGCTGCAGCCGTGTGGATGGCTTGCATTGAAGAACCACACAGACGGTTTACGGTTTGACCCGCTACTGTTTTTGGAAGATCAGCCAGTAATGCAATATTACGACCAATGTTCATGCCTTGTTCTAGGGTTTGGTTCACACAGCCCCAGATTACATCTTCAACTTCGTTGACATCAAACTGGTTACGAGCAACTAAAGCACGAACCAATTCAGCCGATAGACTGTCAGCACGTACATTGCGGAACATACCGTTTTTGGTTTTACCCATTGCAGAACGTACGCCATCAACGATGACAACGTCACGTGGATTTAAAGTAGCCATTCACGTTGCTCCTTAACCGTAGAATTTTTTGTTGTTAGCAGCCATGTCACGCAACATTTGTGGCGCTTCATAAGCTTTTCCTAAGTGTGCATATTTGTCGCAAAGCGCAACGTATTCAGCAACACCTGTTTGGTCGATGTAACGGCATGGGCCACCACGGAATGGAGGGAAACCTACACCCATAATCATCGCCATATCTGCTTCAGATGGTGTTGCCACGATATTGTCTTCTAAGCAACGAACAGTTTCGTTACAGAACGCTAGCATCATACGATCAATGATTTCTTGTGCATCAAATTCGCGTTTTTCAGATGTTGCCACAGATGCCACAAGCTCGTATGCAGTTGGATCAACCACTTTGGCTTTTTTGCCTTTGCGATCCAATTCATATTTGTAGAAACCAACGTCATTCTTTTGACCAAGACGTTTGTTTTCATACATGACTTGGATTGAGCCTTTATAGTCAGGCTTCATGCGGTCAGGGAAACCTTCTGCCATAACTTCTGCACCGTGAACGCCCGTGTCGATACCGACAACGTCAATTAAGTATGCAGGACCCATTGGCCAGCCGAATTTTTCCATGACTTTGTCGACTTGCTGGAAGTCTGCACCATCTTTAAGTAACAAGTCGAATGCACCAAAGTAAGGGAACAATACGCGGTTCACCAAGAAGCCTGGGCAGTCATTCACTACGATTGGTGTTTTACCCATTTTCTGAGCAAGCACCACAGTAGTCGCAATCGCTTCAGGTGAAGTTTTTTCACCACGAATCACTTCTACCAATGGCATCATGTGCACTGGGTTAAAGAAGTGCATGCCGACAAAGTTTTCTGGACGTTGTAGGTTTTCAGCCAAACGTGTGATTGAAATGGTTGAAGTATTTGAAGCAATGATCGTGTTGTCACGAACATTTTTCTCAGTTTCAGCCAACACAATGCCTTTGACTTTTGGATTTTCAGTCACGGCTTCAATCACGATATCCACTTCTTTAAACTCGTCATAGCTTAAAGTTGGGCGGATACGTGCCAAAGTTTCACCCATTTTGGCAGGTGTCATTTTTTTACGTTCAACTTGCTTGGTCAGCAATTTGTTTGCTTCAGACATCCCCAATGCTAATTGTGGGTTGCCGATGTCTTTCATGATAATTGGTGTGCCTTTGCTTGCCGCTTGGTAAGCAATACCACCGCCCATGATACCCGCGCCGAGTACAGCCGCTTGGTTCACAGGATGTGCACCTTTTTCATATTTTTTCGAGGTCTTTTTCACCACTTGGTCGTTGATAAACAAACCAATCAACGCACCTGCTTGAGGCGTTACAGCAGCTTTAGCAAAGCCTTCAGCTTCTGCTTTGAGTGCGTCATTACGTGGCAAGCTTGCACCAGCTTGTAAAGAATCCAGCATGAGTTTTGGTGCTGGGTATTGTGCAGGATTCGCTTTGGCTAATACCGCACCTTTGGCTGTGTTGAACGCCATCATTTGTTCAAGTGGGTTCAATTTTACAGGGTCTAATTTTTCTTGGCGTTTTGCTTTCCAGTCCAGACGGCCAGCTGCTGCCTGTTTAGCCAGATCAACTGCGGCTTCAGTCAGTTTGTCCGCGGCAACAACGGCATCTACTGCACCATCTTTTAATGCTGCAGCCGGTTTTTTCGGATTGGCCATTGCCATCCATTCAACCGCATTGTCGATACCAATAACGCGGCTTAAACGAACCGTACCACCAAAGCCTGGGAAGATTCCCAGCTTGATTTCTGGCAGGCCGACTTGCGCCTGTTCGGACATGACACGGTAGTCACAGACCAGACACATTTCAAAACCGCCACCCAGCGCCATACCATTAATGGCAGCGACTTTAGGAATATCTAGATCTTCAAAGCTGTTGAAGATGTCGTGAACAGGCAACGCCCATTCCACAATTGCTTGTTCGCCTTGTGCGAAGTTTTCACCAAACTCAGTGATATCTGCACCCACGATGAAGGTCGATTTGCCTGAAGTGACCACCAAGCCTTTAATTTCACTATTGGCTTTGACAGCGTCAATTGCAGCTTTAAAATCTTCAATCGTTGCACGGTTAAATTTGTTGACCGACTCACCTTGTAAGTCAAAGCGGAATTCTGCAATTCCGTCCGAAAGCATTTGGACGGTAATGGCATTGCCAGCGTGGATCATGCCTGATCTCCTTTATTTTGGAGGATTTCTAAGTTGATGTTGTGAAGCGAGTGTGCATTTCCCGCACACTTCTATGCCTCGCTAATCTTACGATAACTATATCGAAAAAGAACATAACAAGTTGTATCAAGCCGTGACGCAAGGGTCATCAATTTTTCTATGCCCAATCAAGGTCTTGTTCCCTTTCTTCTCCTGCTTATTTCGCTTAAAAGCAGATGAAGTACTTGTTTCAGTTTTACTTTTTTGGCGCGGTTGCCTTCTGTTTATAACGGAAAAAGCTGCTACTGCCCATGCCGGAGTTGTGGTGTTTTGGTCAAAAAAGTCAATTTGTGTGAATGGACAGGGCATTGCAAGCACCTGAACAGCGCCAGTTTTGCAACGCTGTGTCTTAAACGACCGGCTGATTGGCCTGGCTAAATTTGTTATACTCGCCGATATTTTGGCTTGTCTGTTGTCCCTGTACAGGGCGGCAATTTCCCGGATGTTGCTATGCTTAAGTGGATTATTCTGGCCATCTTTGTTATTTCAGCGTTTTATATCCAGCAACGCGGCAAAGTTCGGCATTCGTTTTATCGTCAGTTCTTTGACCATTCGACCCTGTTCGCCCCGATTAATTTTCTGATGTACCGTTTTTCGCGCGTACCGAATCAGCCCTATATTGACACCCAGCATTTTCAGGATTTAAAAGTGCTGGATGAACATTGGGAGATGATTCGCGATGAGGCCAAAGCGCTGTATGAACAAGGCGGCATCAAGGCCTCCAGCAAATATGATGATCTGGGGTTTAATTCTTTCTTTAAAACTGGCTGGAAACGCTTTTACCTGAAATGGTATGACACCGCGCATCCTTCTGCGGCCGAGCTGTGCCCGAAAACCACGGCCTTATTAAAAACCTTGCCAAGTATTAAAGCGGCAATGTTTACCGAACTGGCACCAGACAGCCGCCTGGTTCGGCATCGCGATCCTTATGCCGGTTCGCTGCGTTATCATCTGGGTTTAATGACCCCGAATGATGAGCGCTGTTTTATTGATGTCGATGGCCAGCGCTATTCATGGCGCGATGGGGAAAGTGTGGTATTTGATGAAACCTATATTCACTATGCTGAAAATGGTACCGAGCAAAACCGGATTATTTTCTTTGCCGATGTCGAGCGGCCGTTAACTACCCGTTGGATGCAAAAGTTTAATCACTGGTTTGGTAAAAAGGTGATGACGGCGGCCAGCTCGCCCAATGAAGTCGGGGACCGCACTGGCGGCCTGAATAAAGTCTTTGCCTATGTTTATCAGATCCGGATTCAAGCCAAGGCCCTGAAAGCCAGAAACCGGACCCTATATTACATTTTAAAATGGGTGCTGATGTTGGGGCTATTCTTCCTGATTTTTATCCGGCCTTATCTGTTTTAAGATGATATTCTGATCTTTTGCACTCCAACCAAAACGCCCACATGGGCGTTTTTTTCTGCACGGCCCAATACAGCAGCCCCCATAAATTTTGTGTAAGATACAGACAGTAAAGGGGAAAATAATGCAGAAATTTCGTTCCAAAATTGACTGGTGGGTGTTGGCTTTTTTAATCTGTATGACCGGGCTGCTGGTGCAATTGTTACTGACCATGCAGGCCAAAGGCACCATGCAAGCGTATCCGGTGCATACTGCGGTGTATCTGCTGACCATTGTGGTGATCTGGTGGCCGGTGTGGAATACCCGCTATCGTGTGAGCGAAGACTGCCTGACCATCCGCTGCCTGTTTTTAAGCTGGCGCATCCCATTGGCGCAGATTCAAAAAGTATCACCGACCAATAACTCGGTGGCATCTCCGGCCATGTCCTTAAAACGCTTAAAGATTGACTATCAGCAAGATGGTGTGAACAAGTTTGTGCTGGTGTCGCCGCGGCATCCGGAGCAATTCTGCGCCGCGATTAAACAGTCTTTATCGTCCTGATTCAGTGCTGGTCGCTGGGTCCGGCTTGAATCAACAGCTGCTGATCCTGACAGTCCAGACACAGACTAAGCTGCTCTGGATGACTGAGGAAATACAGCGCCAGAATCGGTTCCAGTTCGGTGCGCATGCGGCGGCCCAAATGCCGGGCGCCATAGCGAATATCATGTCCCTGATAAAAGTAGGCTTTGGCGGCATCGGTCAGCTGTACCTGACGCTTCTGATGCTGCAGGCGTTTGTTCAGTTTTTCCAGTTCAATCTCGACCAGTTGCGGCAGGGCATTTTCCTGGACCGGCGCATAATGCAGGGTCCGGTCAATCCGGTTGAGAAATTCCGGATCAAAACGGCGCTGCATCACCTTTTCAATAATCTGTCTGGCCGGCAGACGTTTTAGACAGAGGTCCTGCATTTTTTTCGGGAACAGATTCAGCTTGTCCAGATATTGCTGCGCAGCTTGGGCACCGACATTACTGGTCATGAAAATCATGCAATTGCGAAAGTCGATGGTTTTGGTGCCAGAAGTCAGGGTCAGTTTGCCGGTGTCCAGCACATTCATTAGCCCGCGCAGTACTTCAGTCGAGGCTTTTTCCAGTTCATCAAATAGCACAATGCCGGGGCGGGTGTGACTGCCTGCAATCGCAGTTTCATCAAACAGGCTATGGCCTTCTTTGGAGCCAACATAGCCCGGCGGTGCACCGGTGAGTGCTGCTGCATAATGTTCCTGTGCCAGCGTGTTCATATCAATCCGGCAAAAAGCATCCGGGCGGCCATAAATCGCTTCACTGATCAGCCGGACAGTTTCAGTTTTACCGACGCCAGTTGGCCCCAGCATTAGCGTCACCGACAGCGGACGTTCCGGGCTGGAAAAATCTGCCTTGACCACATGCAGCATTTTTTCAATTTCATTTAAGGCTGTGTCCTGTCCAATAATCCGGGTTCTGAGCAGCTGCATCACTTCACGTGGTTCAAAATGAAAGCGCGGTTTGCCAATCAGGCGGTCTTTTTCCGATGTCGCATGTGTTGAGGTGGTCGGCTGAATAATATGCATGGCAGAGTGGACGGTGTGCATAAACTGAATCCTGAGCGGGACAAGCTGTTCAGCATAGCAAAATTTGTCTGTGGCACTAAGACTTTGTAGCAATCATGTCATTTCTGCCGGCATGCTTGCGCGGCAATGCTTGAAAATAGCAGAATCACCATCACATCATGCTAGAGCAGACGAGATCGATAAATAGGCTGAATGTGAACGAAAACGCACGCGAACATATTGTCAAAATTCTGGCCAATATGACCACCTTGCCCGGTATTTACCGCATGCTGGGTAAAGATGGGGAACTGTTATATGTGGGCAAGGCCAAGAATCTTAAAAATCGCGTGTCCAGCTATTTCGTAAAAACCATCGAACATCCGAAAACCCAGGCGCTGGTGGCGCGGATTTATGATATTGAAACGCTGGTGGTACGCTCTGAAACCGAAGCCTTGCTGCTGGAACAGAACCTGATCAAGCTGCATCGGCCGCCGTATAACATCATGCTGCGCGATGACAAATCTTATGTCTATATTTTTGTCTCCAGTGACAAGCCTTATCCGCGGATTGCCAGTGGCCGTGGCAAAGGCAAGCATCAGGTGGGTAAATTTTTCGGGCCTTATCCAAGTGCCTACAACGCCCGTGATACCTTAATTGTGCTGCAAAAGCTATTTAATGTGCGCCAGTGCGAAAACAGCTATTTTTCCCAGCGCAAACGTCCCTGCCTGCAATATCAGATCAAACGCTGTTCGGCGCCTTGTGTCGGGCTGATTTCACCGGAAGCCTACCAGGAAGATGTGCAGAACTCGATCCGTTTTTTACAGGGCGATACCCGTGAACTGAATCAGGAACTGATTGCCAAAATGGAAGCCGCGGCTGAAGCACTGGAATTTGAAAAAGCGGTGTTTTATCGGGACCGAATGGCCTTGCTGCGCGATGTACAGGCACAGCAGGCAATTTATAAGGTCAAAGGCGAAGCCGATATTCTGGCAATTGCCTATCAGGCCGGGGTGACCTGTGTGCAGATTATGCATGTGCGCAATGGCAAGATGCTGGGCGGGAAAAGCTATTTTCCGGATATGCTCGGAGATGATCAGGGGCAGATGCTGTCTGACTTTATCGCCAATTTCTATTTTCAGGTCGCCGATGAAGTACCGGCCGAGCTGATTGTGAATGTGGAACTGCCAGATGCCAAAGAGCTGGAGCAGGCGCTACAGCAGCAGTTTCAGCAGAAAGTCCAGATCAAGCACAAAGTCCGCGAAACCCGGGCCGAATGGCAAGAACTGGCACAAATGAACGTGCAACACGCGATTAAAGGCAAGCTGGCCAATCACTTCGAGCTGAATGAGCGTTTTCATCAGCTGGAGCAGGTGGTGGGGCGTCCTATTGACCGGATTGAATGTTTTGATATTTCCCACACCATGGGCGAAGCGACCGTGGCGTCTTGTGTGGTGTTTGATTCGGGCGGTGCGCGCAAACGCGATTATCGCCAGTTTTCCATCAATGACATTACCGAAGGCGATGACTATGCCGCAATGCGTCAGGCCCTGACCCGACGCTATAAAAAAGCCATGCTGCCGGATTTACTGCTGATTGATGGCGGTAAAGGCCAGCTGCATATGGCGATGGAAGTGATGCAGGAACTGGGACTGGAAGCCTTTATGGTCGGCGTGTCCAAAGGCGAGGGGCGTAAACCTGGACTGGAAACCTTGCATTTTACCGATGGCAGCAAAATCCAGCTGCCGGAAGATCATAAAGCTCTGCATCTGATTCAGCAGGTACGGGATGAAGCGCACCGTTTTGCCATTACCCGGCATCGGGCCAAACGTGATAAAAAACGTGGCAGTTCGGTGCTGGAAGTGATTCCCGGCCTGGGACCAAAACGCCGCCGTGATTTGCTGACCCATTTTGGCGGGATTCAGGGCGTGCTAAAAGCCTCGGAAAAAGACCTGATGCTGGTGCCGGGACTGGGGCAGGTCATGGCCCGCACCATCTATAAAATTCTGCACGAATAAGTCCGGCATATTTGACCTATTGGCAAAAATAGTCACTGGCCAGTATACGATTGACCATTCACAACCCTACTGAAAAACTGCAAGATGAAGCGCACTCAATAAAAAGGAAAATATATGTCGCTGCGTTCTGTATTTGTCGCAATCGAGCAGGATGAATGGATTCAGATTCCAACAGGCTGGTTACAGGGCCGAACCATCTATGGCGGACTGGTGGCCGGACTGATGATGCAGAAAGCCCTTTCGGTGATTGCCGACCCGGATAAACGTCTGCTCAGTGCATCGGTGACCTTTGTCGGGCCGGTGCGGGAAGACCGGGCCAGAATCAGTGCAGAAATTTTGCGACAGGGCAAGTCGGTGACCACGCTGGAAGTGCGCTTATGGCAGGATGATGCGGTACAAAGCATCTTGCTGGCCAGCTTTGGCGCGGCGCGTGAGTCCACTATTCAGGTACAGCAGGAACCGGTGGCGCCGGATTATCCTGCACCAGCGCAGCTTAACTATTTACCGGTGCATCAGCTGATGCCGGAATGTTATCAGCAGTTTGAGGTGTGCTGGGCCGAAGGCGATTATCCGTGTACCGGCAGCCAGCAGTCCGATTTTGGCGGCTGGTGCCGCTATACGCCAGAAAAACATGCCAACCGCGACTTTACTGTGGCCGATCTGGTTACACTGATGGACATTTGGCCACCGGGTGTACTGCCTTTATTTAAAACCTTGTCACCGGCCAGTTCGCTGACCTGGCATATTACTTATGTGCATCCGATCCGCCACCAAGTGCATGATTGGTTTAAATATAAAGTGATTACCGAGCATGCGGCAGATGGCTATTCTACTGAAACGGCGCATCTTTGGGATGCTGAAAACCGGCTGATTGCCATTTCGCGGCAAACCGTAACGGTCTTTGCCTAGTGACACTTTCTGCCATTTCGTATAAAGTGAAGCCTATTAACGATGGATAAACCCTCAAAAAATATGTGCATTTAGCTCGTGCATAACGGGGAAGCATTGGCGGTGTCTATGACAACAGGTCGAATCCTGAACATTCCAAATATTTTAACTTTAGCGCGTATAGCCTTAATTCCCGTATTTTTATTGGTGGCCTACTGGCCGCCTGCCATGGGAATCCATGATCATGATGCAGGGATGACCCGGCATCTGATTCTGACCGCTATTTTTGTGATTGCTGCCGTCACTGACTGGTTTGATGGCTATCTGGCACGAACCTTAAACCAGACCTCAGCCTTTGGCCGTTTCCTGGATCCGGTGGCGGATAAACTGATGGTGGCAGCCGCCCTGATTGTCTTGGTGCAATGGCAGCCGACCATTTCCATGGCCTTTGCCGCGATTGTAATTATTTCACGTGAAATTACCGTGTCGGCCTTGCGTGAATGGATGGCAGAACTTGGCGCGCGTACCAGCGTGGCGGTCTCTACCGTCGGGAAATATAAAACTGCATTTCAGATGATTGCGATTTCCGTGTTCTTGCTGAACTGGGAGCCACTGGAATTGCTTGGTTATGCCTTACTCTATACTGCGGTGGTGCTGACTTTGTGGTCGATGTTTATTTATTTAAAAGCCGCCTGGCCGTATTTAAAACAGCCTTAAGGCAAAAAAGCTCCTGTACAGGAGCTTTTTTTATGGATTAAAAAATACAGAATCATTCCTTCATCTTTAACCGGATTGCGGTTTAACTATGGGTTTCTTCTTCTGCGTCATCTTCAAAGGTTCTGGCAATCTTTTCAATATTCAGGCTTTTGGCCATCGCATCAAAAATTTCTTTATAGACACCGTCCTGATGGTAGAGCGTGTCATGTTCGCCGTGTTCGGCAATCGCACCTTCTTTCATGACATAGGTGTAATCGGCATCAATAATCTGCGACAGACTGTGTGAGATAATCACCACGGTACGGCCCTGTTTAATTTCATCCAGACTCTGCTTGATCTGCTCGGTGGCAATGGCATCCAGACTGGCGGTTGGTTCATCCAGAAAAATAATCGGTGGATTTTTCAGGAACATCCGCGCCAGTGCAATCCGCTGCTGCTGACCGCCCGAGAGCATCAGGGCATCACTGTCATAGCCTTGCGGGAGCTGCAAAATCTGCTCATGAATCGAGGCTTTCTGGGCCGCCTGTATCACTTCTTCCTGAGAAGCATCGGTTTTGCCATAGCGGATATTGTCAAAAATACTGCCCTGAAAAATATGGTTTTTTTGCAGCACCAGCCCGATATGATCACGCAGGTACTGGGTGTCGATGTCTTTTAAATCCACTCCATCTAACTGAATGCTGCCCTGCTGTGGTTCATAGAATTTATCCAGCAGGCTGATCAGGGTCGATTTCCCTGCACCGGACAGGCCGACCAGTGCGGTAATCTTGTTGGGCTGAATGCACATCTCGATATTTTTTAAGGCATGATGCCCGTTCGGATAATAAAACTCGACCCCGCTTAAATTGAATTGCCCGCGAATTACCGGTTTTTGTGCACCGCTGGCTTCAATTTCATCATCGGCCTCCAGAATCTGGAAAAAGCTTTCCGAGTAGATCATGGCATCATTCACTTCATCATAAATCCGGTGCAGTGAACGGATTGGTGCCGACACGTTATTAAACAGCAACACGTGATACATGATCATGCCGATACTCATCTGGCCATCCAGCACAAAATAGGCAGTCAGGATAATAATCAGCACAATTCCGATCTGTTCAATAAAGGTTTTCAGGCCATCAAACAGGAAGCTGGTCTGCCGGGTATGCATCTGGTTATCGGTCAGTTCCTTTTGCAGTTTTAGCTGTTTGTCCGATTCGATATGTTCCCGGTTAAAGGATTTGATCACGGTAATCGAGTTGATAATACTCAGAATACCCTGGCTTTTCCGTTCGCGGCCATCACGTAAATTGCGGCGCCAGCTGCCAAGTTTCTGGGCCTGTTTATAGGTCAGCCAGAAGTAAATGGGCACAATGGCCGAGGCCACCAGTCCGACATAGAAATTGGCCCAGTACATCAGCCCTAAGGCAATAATCGCGCTGGTAAATAACGGTAAAATATCAATAAAAAAGATTTGTACCAGCCGGGTGAGGGAGCCAATGCCGCGGTCAATCCGGGTTTGCAGCTTGCCGGCCTGATTGTTATCCTGATTAAAAAACGCCAGCCGGTAAGTCAGGAACTTCTCAATAATGCCTTGAGCCAAATCCTGCGACACAAAAATCCGCAGTTTTTCACCATAAAATTTCTGCCCGAATTGGACAAAGGCATTAATGATTTCCTTGCCCAGTAAAATGGCGCTAATGGTTATCAGAATCTGCCAGCCTTCAGCCAGCCCCTGACCGGCTTCTACCAGCCGGTTAATGCTGTCGACGGCATATTGCAGGGTCAGGGCATTGACCTGTGCGGTCAGGGAACCAATTAAGGTTAGAATCAGCGTGGCAATCACCAGCAGCCGATACGGCCGCACAAAGGGCTTGAGCTTCTGAAAGAGCTGCCATAAGTTCATAAGCAATTATTTTTTATTCTAAAACCTGTTTTTCAGTCTATGTCGATTTGGCGTGGCTCACAAGCACAGAGAATGTTTTGATTTGTGAAGCCGTTTTGGGTTTAAACTGAAGTTCCGCTTCGCAGGAAAACGCCACAATGAATCTGGAACTGTTTCCGCCCGAGCCGCGGCAGAATCTGTTGCCCTATGAGGGGATCGTGCAGGATTATGGGCTGATTCTGTCCGCTGAGGACAGTCACGCTTACTTGCAGCAATGTTTACAGCAGCTGGCCTGGCAAGCCGATGAAGTCACCTTATTTGGCAAACATTATGTCACCGCGCGGAAAATTGCCTGGTATGGTGATGAGTATTATCAGTATCGTTATTCGGGCAGTTTGAAGCAGGCGCAGCGTTGGCATCCGGCTTTGTGGCAGTTAAAACAGCAGATTGAACAGATCGTGGGACATCCATTTAATTCCTGTTTAGCCAATTTATATGCAGATGGCAGTCAGGGACTGGGCTGGCACAGTGATGATGAACCGAGTCTGGTCGCATCTCCGGGTGCAGAAACGGTGATTGCTTCTTTAAGTCTGGGTGCAACCCGTAAATTTAGCTTTAAGCACAAACACAGCGCAGCAAAAGTCGAGCTGCTGCTACAGAGTGGTCAATTAATTGTGATGCGTGGGCAGACCCAGCGCTACTGGAAGCACAGCCTGCCCAAATCCAGCCGTGTGGTGACGCCGCGAATCAATTTAACCTTTCGCTATTTTTATCCACTCTAATGCTGGTTGTGATCCAAAGGCCGGGCAGGGCAGAGATTTATCTCACCACGCTGATCTTAACAGCTGTATTTTGATAAAGATCAATCTAGGTATGTGGATTCAGACTTTCAACTTTCTGTTCAATCAGCGCGGCATTTTCCTGCAAAATGGCAATCAGCTTTTCGACATTGACAAATTCAAAGCGGTTTTTGGAGGCCAGTAAGGTCAGGGTGAATGGTGCTGTTTTATTGGAGAGTCTGATCGGCACCGACAAGCCGGCCAGTTGTGGTTCCAGTTCACCACTAGAATAGTAATAGCCCTGTTTTTTGATCTTTTTCATTTTGCTGATGAACTCGGCTTCATCCTGGGCAAAACCGGACTGACGGAACTGCACGGCAAAACGCTGATAATAATTCAGCATTTTCTGTTTTGGTAAATGCGCCAGCATGATTTTCGGTGACGAACCCATATACACCGGACGTGGGCAGCCGCGGCCATAGGACAGCAGATTCATATGCTGGAATACTTCATCATGCAGGTCGATACAGGCATCCTGATTCAGATAGGTCAGTACGCAGCAAAATTCGGTACGCTGCACAATATCCTGCATAAACGGAATGCTGATTTGCACCAGTGGATCGGTGGTGCGGGAAATATAATCCAGCACTGCAATTTTCGAGCCGAGGGTGTAATCGCCCGAAGTCCCACTTAAACGCTGCAATAATTCGGCCGAAACCAGTTCTTTTAAATAGCGGTAGCTGGTCGGTTTGGACAGGCCCAGTTCTTCACTGATCATATCGACATTAATCACCGGACGTGACACTGAAAATAAATTCAGAACCATCAAAATTTTGCCAAAACTCGATATTGCCATCAGTAATTACTCTACAACGTGAAAAAAGATCAATGAAAAAATCCGGTACTGACTATCATAACAGACCGGATTGAGCTGAAAACCAAGAGAAAGGGGATTTGGACGTCAACAGCGAGATTTTAAGGCTGGACGCCTTGCGGATAACGATACCAGCTTTCAATGAACAGGGCGGCCGCAATACTGTCGGCGGCAATTTTTTTACCGCGTCCCTGAGCCTGATAATGATCCAGTTCATCACGGGCTTCACGCGTGGTCAAACGCTCGTCCACCATCAGGGTTTCGATATTGGTCTGATGACGTAAACGTCGGGCAAACTTGCGCGCCCGGGTCGACAGCTCTGACTCGCTATCATCCATGTTCAGTGGCAAGCCAACCAGAAATAAATTTGGCTGATACTGTTTCACCAGTTTCAGCAGTTCGTCCCAGTTTGGAATACCATCTTTCATGGGAAACAGGGCCAGCGGCGTGGCGCTTTCAATCAGGGATTGACCCACCGCCATGCCCATTTTCTGGGTGCCAAAATCGAAGGCCATAATCAGGTGTACAGCAGACTCAGGCATGGCCAATCTCTGATGCAAGCCAGGTGCGGTCAATTCCGATTTTCCGGTAGGCAGCATCCCAACGGTCGCTATAGGGTAGATTAAAAATCAGGTCCATATCTGAATCACAGATCAGCCAGTCACCACGTGAAATTTCTTCTTCCAGCTGGTTTTTGCTCCAGCTGGCATAGCCGAGGGCAATCTGATAACGGCCTACGCCTTCGTTATGCGCAATGGCATCCAGAATATCTTTGGAGGTGGTAATACAGACATTTTCACCAACCGCAATGGATGAATGCCAGGTTGGCTGGCCAGTATGCAGCACAAATCCAGCTTCCGGACGCAGCGGCCCGCCTTGCAGCACTTCATGTGGATGGACATGATCGGCTTCAATATCCAGATCATTCAGTAATTCTTTAATTTGAATCCCTGCCGGACGATTGAGAATAATGCCTTGCGCCCCGTCTTCATCATGACGCGCCAAATAAATGACAGTATTCGCAAAAAAGTCATCATTTATCTCGGGTGGCGCAATAAGACAGCGATGTGTCAGATATTGTTTGGTCACCTAAGCCTTTCTCCTAAAATGTATGTTCTGATATAGATATAGGTCTTAATCATCACGTTACAAGAGGATTGCTATTTCACCAAACATTTTTTGTGGTTTTTCAGTGATTTTATGCGCCAGATTGAAACTTGAGCTGACGTAACTGCTTGGCATGCTGCAAGGTGGTTTCGTTAATTTCGACGCCACCAGTCATCCGTGCCAGTTCCAGAATCCGCTCTTCTTCTTGCAGCATTAAAATAGTACTACTGGCCGGATCAGTCTGCTGTTTCTTCACCAGCAGGTGCTGGTCAGACTGAGCCGCAACCTGCGCCTGATGGGTAATACACAGGATTTGTACGTGCTGCCCCAGACCGGCCAGTAAACGACCCACAATTTCCGCAGTACCGCCACTAATCCCGACATCAATTTCGTCAAACACCAGCACTTCTGCTTCGGTTTTTTCAGCATTCATGACCTGCATCACCAGCGCAATACGCGACAGTTCACCGCCCGAAGCGACACGCGCCAGTGGTTGTGCTGGAATACCTTTATTGGCTGTAAACAGCAGCTGGATAAAGCTTAAGCCTTCACTCGATGGCTGCTCTAAAGGCTCAAATTTAAATTCAAAATGTGCTTCTGGTAAGGCCAGCTGTTTCACCTGTTCGGTCAGCTGTTTGGCCAAAGGTCCGGCAGCTTCACGTCGAATCTGGTCTAAATGTTCGGCCTTGGCCAAAAAGTCCTGATAGGACACTTCGACCTGTTCGGCCAAGGTTTCCGGATCTTCCAGCTGATGCAGCTGTTCCAGCTCGGCCTGCCAGTTGTCATATTCGGTTTTCAATAATTCTGGCTGGGTGCGATATTTACGGGCCAGACGATGGAAAATTTCCAGTTTGGAATTCAGTTCTTCCATCCGCTCCGGATCGAAACTCTGCCGGTCAATAAAATGACGCAAACTGGCGGTGGCATCTTCAATTTCACTTTGCGCATTCAGCAGGGAAGTATAAATTTCTGACAGCTGTTCACTGCGGCCGGCATGGCTTTCCAGACGCCGTAAAATCGAGGACAGTTCCTGGCTCAGGTTTGGCTCTGCTTCATCCAGCCCGTTCAGACTATAGGCACAATCCTGCATAATCGCTTCATGATGGCTTAAGCGATCAAATTCCTGTTCAATATTGGCATAATCGACCTGGACCACTTCTTCTAATTCTTCCAGCTGCAATTCCAGTGTGTCGATGCGCTGTTTACGCGTCGCCTGGGCATCCAAAGCCGCCTGATGCTGGCGAATATCTTTTTGCCACTGGCTATAGGCATCGCGTACGGCCTGGGCTGGCGCATAAAAATTGCTATAACGATCCAGCCAGTGTTTTGGATAAGGCGGTTCTAACAGCTGCTGCTGGCTGTGCTGGCTATACAGCTGCACCAGCAAACGGCCAATTTCTTTGAGCTCAGACAGACTGCTCGGACGGCCGTTAATCCAGGCCTTGCTGCGTCCGGTGGCGAAAATTACCCGGCGTAAATGAATTTCGCCCGATTCATCATCCAGTTCCTGCTGTTTTAGCCACTCGGCTTCTGGACTACCGTCATGATAGCTGAAGGTGGCAGTGACATCGGCCTTGTCTGCGCCATAACGAACATAATTGGTGTCGGTGCGTTCGCCTAGACAGGCCGAAAGTGCATCCAGCAATAATGATTTTCCGGCACCTGTTTCCCCGGTCAGGACGTTAAAACCAGATTCAATATCAATGGCTAAACGGTCGGCTAAGGCAAAATTGATCAGGGTTAAATGTGTCAGCATAAACGCATCCAGGCTGCGAAAAGTTTGAGTTGAAGAATGTCAGGTTGGGCAGTGCAAAGCATTGCCCTTTATTTTAAGCAATTGAAAAAACACAATCATTCTAGCTTAATTTTTGCAGAAAAATAAAACTTCTCGGTACAGAATATTCAGCGGCATGCTGTGAGCAGAGGTTCTATATCCACCATGTAGATCAAGTCGCTACTGTTGCAATCGAAAGATCAGCTGTTATCTTCATCTGAAACAGAAAACTGTGTCCAGTTTCATGTGTTTGCAATACAGCGTCGGCAGAATGTTGCATAACTTTATCTGCCAATCAGCAAATTTTTTATGATTATCAGACAAGCTGAAAACGAGCAGAAAAGTGCTCACTATATTTAGAGATTCAGATGAAAATCAGTCAGATGCATAACCCGAATTGAACCAGTTCGGCGCAGGATTTGTCAGGCTGAAAATACAGATGGTCGGAGAGTGCAATGGGGGCGTTGAACTTTAGTTCATCTGCGATTAAAAGGTATTTGTACTTGCCTGAAAGTTGATTTAGACTCTCGCAAAAATGAGGTGAATTTATTCGCGTGCCAGGCAAAATGACTTGCCTGAAACGACAGGAAATAGAGTGATTTACCTTAGATGAAGATTGATTGATTAGTTCAGTAGGCAGCATTACACTACCTCAATCATAAAATATAAAAACGCGTTAGCTGGAGAATACGCATGTCAGCTCAGTTTGATCATGTATCAGTGGTAAAAAAATCCAATGTTTATTTTGGCGGGCTCTGCATTAGTCATACGGTGCAATTTGAAGATGGCACCAAAAAGACGCTGGGTGTGATTTTACCGACTGAACAAGCCTTAACTTTCGAAACGCATGTTCCTGAACGGATGGAAATTATTTCAGGTGAATGTCGTGTGCAAATCGCCGATAGTGAAGAAAGTGAGCTTTTCCGCGCTGGTCAGTCTTTTTATGTACCGGGCAACAGCCGTTTTAAGATTGAAACTGATGATGTACTGGACTACGTTTGTCATTTAGAAGGCTAAGCATTTTTAGCCCAAATCGGTTAAACTAGGCCGACACAGAAATCCTGTAAAGTTTCCTTTGCAGGATTTTTCTTTTGGATTTACAGCACAGCGTTGAGGTCATTCATGGCAAAACCAGAATATTATTATGGCGTTCATTCGGTAGAGTCATTGTTAGAACTTGAACCGGAGCGTGTATTAACCCTGTTTACCCTCAAAGGTCGTGATGACCAGCGTTTACAGCGTATTCTGGAACTGGCAGAGCCGTTTGGTATTAGCGTACAAAAAGCCAGTCGTGACAGCCTGGAAAAACTGGCCGGTTTGCCATTTCATCAGGGCGTGGTGGCTGCGGTGCGTCCGCATCCAACCTTAAATGAAAAAGATTTGGAACAGCTGTTGCAGCAGTCCAATCAGCCACTGTTACTGGCTCTGGATCAGGTCACCGATCCGCATAATCTGGGCGCCTGTATCCGTACGGCAGCAGCCATGGGTGTAGAAGCGGTGATTGTACCGCGTGACCGTTCAGCCAGCCTGACCCCAACGGCGCGTAAAGTGGCTGCTGGTGGCGCCGAGAAAGTTAAATTTATTCAGGTTACCAATCTGGCCCGTACTTTGGGGCAAATCAAAGAGCAGTTTAATGTACGCGTGGTCGGCACCATGCTGGATGAAAAAGCCTTGCCGATCCAGAAGTTTGACTTCACCGGTACGGCGGTGTGTGTGGTGATGGGAGCCGAAGATACCGGTTTGCGCCCAATCACCCAGTCGCAGTGTGATCAAACCGTGTATATCCCGATGATGGGCAATCTGCAAAGTCTGAATGTTAGTGTGGCCACTGGCATGGCGCTGTATGAAGCCTGCCGTCAGCGTCAACCGGCTTAAGCGCTCTTTCCATCTTAATGATCAACGCGCGTCAGCAAGGCTATCTGTTACTGGCCATCACCATGTGTATTTGGGGTGGCTTTACCCTGAGTACTCGTTTAAGTGCTCTGTGGGGCATTAGTGCTTGGGATCTGGTGGCCTTGCGTTTTATGCTGGCCTTTTGCCTGCTGATGCCGGTTTTGCTATATCGCAAAGATACGGCATTTTTATGGACCCGACAGTCCTTTATCCTGGCGATGATTGGCGGTGTCGGTTACTGCCTGACGGCTTATAGTGCATTTCATTTTGTGCCAGCGGCGCATGCGGCGATTTTCTTGAATGGCTGTATTCCCTTATGTACTGCACTGGCGGCCTGGTTGCTGTTTCGACAGCCCTTTGACCGGCATACCTGGATCAGCGTATTGATCATGCTGCTGGCGATTGCTGCCATGAGTCTGCTGATGTATCAGGAAACCGGTGTTGCTTTCGGTTTTGGCGATCTGCTGTTTTTCCTGAGTGCCTTATGGTGGGGCGTCTTTACGGTGCTGTTGCGGCAATGGAAGCTGTCGGCCTGGCATTCTATGGCCAGTGTAGCCATCTGGTCAGCTTTGGTGTATGTGCCTATTTATTGGCTATTTTTTCCAAAAAACCTGAGTGGTCCCGAACCACTGCATTTAATCGGCCAGACCCTGTTTCATGGAATTTTTGTGGTGATTATTGCCACGCTCAGCTATGTCGAAGCGATTAAGCGTTTAGGTGCTTTTAAGGCTGGCAGTATTGTGACTTTGGCGCCTTTTATTGCGGCTATTCTGGCAGTGCCGCTACTGAATGAGCCTTTGAGTCTGGCAATTGTTTGTGGTCTGCTTGGTATGGGTATTGGGGCATTACAGCCATGGCGCTGGTGGGGCCGGAAAGACAGCTTAAGCCAGCAAATCGAACGACAAAACAAGCCGTCTTAAACCGACTGCTGCTGTTGCGCTAAAGTCAGATAGTGTTGATGTAAGGGTTGTAGTTGGGCATAGAGATGTTCTAGATGACCATCATTCAGCACAATATCATCTGCTCGCTGGCGTTTGTCTGCGCGTGACATCTGTACCTGAATAATCTTGCGAATTTGTTCGATATTTTGTCCATCGCGTTGTGAGGCGCGTTGAATCTGCAGTTCTTCAGAGGCATCAATTAACAGGTTGCGCTGGGTCAGTTCATGCTGGTTGCTTTCAAATAACAGTGGAGACACCAGCACCACATAGGCACTGCGGGCTGCCTGTAACTGCTGGATGATCGACTGGCGAATGGCCGGATGGGTAATCGCTTCCAGGGTTTTGCGTGCTGCCGGTTCTTTAAAAATATGCTCGCGTAAGGCACGGCGGTTGAGCTCGCCATTGAGCAGGACCCAGTCGCCAAAGGCCTGATGAATCTGGGTCAGGGCCGGCTGGCCTGGCTCAACCACTTCACGTGCCACCACATCTGCATCGACCACCACAATGCCTTGGGTTTCCAACCAGTGACTTGCTGCCGATTTACCGCTGCCAATGCCGCCAGTTAAACCCAAAACAAATGTCATCCTGTTGTCCTTATTGACCTAAATAAAGCTTCATGATTGCATCACCCCACAAAAAGGCGATCCAGCCGGCAATGGCAATATAAGGGCCAAAGGCAAAAGGCTGGTTCTCTTTGCGGATTTTCAGCAAAATAATGCCAATGATTGCACCAACCAGAGAAGATAGCAACACAATCAGCGGCAGCATCAGCGGGCCCATCCAGGCACCTAAGGCGGCCAGCAATTTAAAATCGCCATAGCCCATACCTTCTTTGCCAGTCACCAGCTTAAACAGGTAATACACCACCCACAGACATAAAAAGCCAATGATATATCCCCAAATGGCAGAGCTAGCGGAGGTGTACAGGGCATAGCTGTTCACCCCCAAGCCGAGTGCAGCCAGGGGGAGGGTATAGCGGTCAGGCAGCAGCTGGGTGTCAAAATCAATAAAGGTCAGGGCAATTAACACATAGGTCAACACCAGGCCAAACAGCATTTGCAGGGTCGGGCCAAAAACCGCGACTACGGTTAAGGCACACACTGCGGTCAGCAGTTCAATAAAAGGATAACGAATACTGATCGGGTTTTGGCATTGGCCACATTTGCCACGTAGAAGCAGCCAGCTGATTACTGGAATATTCTGATACCAGCGAATCGGGCTGTGGCATTTCGGACAGGTCGAGGCTGGCTGACTGAGGCTGATTTTGCTTTCATCAATGATGGCCTGTTCAGGATGCAGCAGCATTTGACAGTCATTGCGCCATTCCTGTTCCATCATTTTTGGCGTGCGGTAAATCACCACATTCAGAAAACTGCCAATACATAAACTAAAAATCCCAACTACGAAATACAGCGCAGTTGGGTGTTGAATCAGATAATGAATGAATTCTTGCATTAAACCACAGAGCCCATTTGGAAGATTGGGAGATACATCGCGACCACCAGACCGCCGACCAGAATCCCGAGAACGGCCATAATCAGTGGTTCCATCATCGAGGTTAAGCCATCGACGGCGTTATCGACTTCGTTTTCGTAGTGAGTAGCGACTTTATCCAGCATCGCATCCAGCGCACCGGATTCTTCACCAATCGCAACCATCTGCACGGCCATGGATGGGAATTTATCCGTGACCCGCATGGCAAACTGCAACTGCTGACCGGTGGCGACATCTTCACGGATTTTCATTACTGCTTCTTCATAAACCACGTTGTTGGTGGCGCCGGCAGTGGATTCCAGTGCATCAATTAAGGGAACACCGGCAGCAAAGGTGGTGGCCAGGGTACGACTATAACGCGCGATAATCGCCTTATACACCAGATCACCAAAAATTGGTGCTCTCAGGGCGGCTTTGTCCAGCAGGTCACGGAATTTCTTGCTGCGTTTCTTGGCTTCCAGAAAAGCTGCAATGGCAAAGCCGACCACAATAATCAGCACAAACCAGTATTTCTGGGTCCACTGCGACATATTCACCACCATTTTGGTGAAGGCTGGTAAGTCGGCACCAAAAGAGGTGAAGAGTTCTTCAAACACCGGCACCACTTTGACCATCAGGATAATGGTGACAATCACCGCCACCACAATCACCGTTGCCGGGTATTTCATGGCTTTCTTGATTTTTTGTTTGAGTAATTCGCTCTTTTCTTTATAGATCGCTACCCGGTCCAGCATAGTTTCTAGAGCACCCGACTGTTCACCCGATTCAACCAGCGAGCAAAACAGATTATCGAAATGTTGCGGATATTTACGCAGTGCACCAGCAAAGGTATTGCCCCCTTCGACTTCGCCTTTAATCCCCAATACCACTTCACGCATGGCCGGGTTTTCCAGACCTTCAGCCACAATTTCAAAGCTTTGCACCAGCGGTACACCGGCTTTCATCATGGTCGCCAGCTGGCGGGTAAAAATCGTGATGTCCAGGGTCGAGACTTTTTTCTTCATCAAGCCTTCAAGAATATTTTTCTTCTTCTGGCGGATGGTTTTGATGGTGATCCCTTGCTTGCGCAACGTGACCTTGGCCAGCGCCATATTACGTGCTGGCAGTTCCCCTTTAAGTTTTGCCCCTTTGCGGTCAATCCCTTCATAAATAAAGGTGGGCATCATCTGTGCTTTTTTGACAGCCATGCGTGTTTATCCTTATTTTAAATGCTTCATCTATTCGCTGGTCACACGATTCACTTCCTGTAAAGAAGTGACCCCCTGCATGACCTTGATTAATCCTGAACGGCGTAAATTGTTAAACCCAGATTTTGCCGAGGCTGCTGCAATCTGCAAGGCATTACCATCTTCCATAATAATGCGTGAGATTTCCGGGGTGACTTTCATTACTTCATAGACCCCGACACGGCCTTTATAACCTTCACGACATTCCGGGCAGCCAACCGGCTGATACAGCTGGAACTCTGGCTGGTTTAAATCTTCTTCGGTAAAACCGAGTTCCAAGAGGCTCTGGCGTGGAATCTCCACCGGGGCCTTGCATTTCTGGCAGAGACGACGTGCCAGACGCTGGGCAATCACCAGGTTCACCGAGGTGGCGATGTTAAATGAAGGGACGCCCATGTTGCGTAAACGGGTCAGGGTTTCGGGTGCACTGTTGGTGTGCAGCGTCGACATGACCATGTGACCGGTTTGTGCGGCTTTAATGGCAATTTCTGCGGTTTCCAGGTCACGGATCTCACCGACCATGACAATATCCGGATCCTGACGCAGGAATGATTTTAGTGCTGCGGCAAAGGTCAGACCCACTTTGGGGTTGACGTTGACCTGATTGATGCCTTCCAGGTTAATTTCTACCGGATCTTCGGCGGTAGAAATATTGGTGTCTTCGCGGTTGAGGATATTTAAGCCGGTATATAAAGACACGGTTTTACCGGAACCGGTCGGACCGGTAATCAGCAACATGCCTTGTGGTTTGTCCAGCGCCTCCATAAACAGCTCTTTTTGCTCCGGTTCATAACCGAGTGCATCAATCCCCAGCATGGCACTAGATGGATCGAGAATACGCAGTACAATTTTTTCCCCGAACAGGGTGGGCAGTGAGTTGACACGGAAGTCGATGGCTTTGTTTTTTGACAGCTTGAGCTTGATCCGGCCATCCTGCGGAATACGTTTTTCCGAGATGTCCATTTGTGACATGACTTTTAAACGTGAGGCGAGCCGTGTGGCCAGTTGTAACGGAGGATTGGCAATCTGGCGCAAAACGCCGTCAATCCGGTAACGGACCCGGTAGCTTTTTTCATAAGGCTCGAAGTGTAAATCCGAGGCGCCCATACGGATTGCATCGACCAGTAACTTGTTAATATATTTGACGATTGGGGCTTCATCGCCTTGTGGCTCATCGTCATCTTTTTGTGTTTCGGGAGCGTTGTCGCCAACTTCCAGATCAAAGTCTTCATCAAAGTCAAAGGTGCTGTCTTCGGTAAAGTTCTGTTCAATCAGCCGTTCCAGCTTGTCATGCTCAACAATCACCACTTCAATATTCAGCTTGCTGTTAAAGCGGATCGCATCAATGGCTTCGATATTGGTTGGGTTACTGGTAGCAATATAAAGCTGATTGTGACGTCGGAAAATGGGCAGAATTCGGTATTTGGTGAACAGTTTTTCATCTAGACCTTCACGTACAATCAGACGCGAATCGTACACCGCCAAGTCAAAAATCGGTTCACCAAATTCATAGGAAATTTTTTCAGCAATGGTCAGCGGTGAAATCTGCAACTGCTGAATTAAATACGGCACAATATCGGTCTCGGCTTTTTTCGCCGCGACAATGGCTTGCTGCATATTTTCAGCCGTCACAAGCCCTTCTTCGACCAGTCGCCGAATAAAACCTGTAAATCTAGGCATTGCTTGTTGTACTGACATTCCCCAACGTCCTTAAAAAAAATCAAAAAAGTTTGTTTATAATTGGTATCACAAAATTATACTTTTGTTGCATAAAAATACCATATCTGAAAATGATGTCACCACCTAAGTATCCCCTAAAAGCATGAACCAGTCGCAATTAATCGGCAAAGATTTTTTGTTAAGCCGGTGTTCAGATGGGCTTATTTAGACTGTAGATCTAAAAATGCTGCAACAAATTGTTCTGCCCTGAACCGATTTACGTGTAGAATGTGCGCGATTGAAACATAGGTATTTGAATAGGTATTGTATGTCGGGTTCGGCGATTACGCCTTGGGTGATTGGCAATTGGAAAATGAACCCAGTGCAAGCAGAAGCGCAACAGCTGGTTTCAGAATTTAAAACATTATTAGAACAGCAGGCCATTGATGCCGCACAGTGTCATTTAGGGGTTGCGCCAGTTGCAATCGCATTGGGCAGTGTTCAGGAACAGCTGAAAACTGCGGTACGTCCGGTGTATATCGTGGCACAAGATGTTTCACGTATTGCTGGTTTAGGTGCTTATACTGGTGAGGTGAGTGCCGAGCTATTAAAAGACAGCCAGATTGGCTTTGTACTGGTCGGTCATTCAGAACGCCGTGAAATTTTTGCTGAAAATGTGCAAATTCTAAATGCAAAAATTCAAAATGCACTGGCAGCCGGTCTGACCGTAATTTACTGTGTCGGTGAAAGCCTGCAGCAACGTGAAAGTGGCCAGGCCGAGCAGGTGGTGTTACAGCAGATTTGTGACATTGCAGCAGTGGTTGAGGCAGAGCAGTGGCAGAATATTGTAATTGCCTATGAGCCAATCTGGGCGATTGGTACCGGTAAAACCGCTTCGCCTGAAGATGCACAGGCCATGCATGCCAAAATTCGTGAAGGTCTGACCCAGCTGACCAGCTATGGTCCGCAAATGGCTATTCTGTACGGTGGTAGTGTTAAGCCGGAAAATGCAGTAGAGTTAGCAGCCTGCCCAGATATTAATGGCGCACTGGTCGGCGGTGCTTCTTTAAATGCGGCATCGTTCCATCAAATTGCGCAGGCCTTTGCCAATACACAATAATTAGGAGTTCAGCATGCAAACTTTTGTGCTGGTAGTACATATTATTTTAGCCGTCTTGATGATTGTGCTGATTCTAGTTCAGCACGGCAAAGGGGCAGATGCTGGTGCTTCTTTTGGTGGCGGCGGTGCGGCGACCGTATTTGGTGCCTCTGGTTCGGGTAATTTTATGACCCGTTTGACTGGAATTTTAACGGCTTTGTTCTTTATCACCAGTCTGACCCTGGCGGTATTTGCCAAACAGCAAACCACCGATGCCTACAGTTTAAAATCAATTCCGGCGACCACAACCGCGCCGGCAACATTGCCTGATTCTTCACCAACTACACCTCAAACTGGCGAATAATTGCAATTAGGCCTTTATTTTTCGCGGTGATGCGACTAGAATGCGTCACAGCTGCGGTGGTGGTGGAATTGGTAGACACGCTACCTTGAGGTGGTAGTGCTTTCGGGCGTGGGGGTTCAAGTCCCCCCTTCCGCACCAAACTTATAATCCAGAACATAAGTTTGGTGTATGCAGCAAAACTTCTGTTGATGCGGGATGGAGCAGTCTGGTAGCTCGTCGGGCTCATAACCCGAAGGTCGTTGGTTCAAATCCAGCTCCCGCTACCAATCAATCCTTTTTAAAGATGCAAACTTTAAAAGGCGGCTTAAGTTTCTTGAGCTGAGAAGAGTTATTTGTACGCTGATGCGGGATGGAGCAGTCTGGTAGCTCGTCGGGCTCATAACCCGAAGGTCGTTGGTTCAAATCCAGCTCCCGCTACCATTTTTTAATGGTTGAGTAATATATTTCATGTTGGTTGAATCTGACGCTTGTTACTCATTCTTCAGCGATAAATAACGCCATATACATGACATACGATTTTCATTGAAAATTGCGCATATTTTGTATATAATTTTTGCACGTTGATGCGGGATGGAGCAGTCTGGTAGCTCGTCGGGCTCATAACCCGAAGGTCGTTGGTTCAAATCCAGCTCCCGCTACCAAGTTTCTTAAGAGGCTCACAACAAGGTGGGCCTTTTTGCACAGTGGACATTGGTTTTTCTGTGTAATAATAGGGGCGATTTACGCCCTTTTTTATTGGCTATCGTGTAGTGTCGATATGAGCCGGATACGGCATAAACTCAAGTGTCATGTTTCACTACTACTATAGCTTGAATGAGACTGTAGTGGTCAGATCAGGCCATTGAATCGCACCCATATGACGAGAGTAAATGAAGCTATCAAATAAAACCCAGGCACTCCAGGACTTGATTGCACCCGCAGTTGCAGCCTGTGATGTAGATTTGTGGGGAATTGAATTCCTGCCACAAGGTAAACGCTCACTATTGCGTATTTATATCGACAAAGCGGTTGATGAAAATGCCGCACCGGTCCTGAATGAAGACGGTGAACTCGAGCAGGGTCGTGGTGTAGGCGTACAGGATTGTGTGCGCGTGACTCAGCAAGTGGGCGCCATTTTGGACGTTCATGATCCGATCTCAGGTGAATATGCACTCGAAGTGTCTTCCCCAGGTTGGGATCGTCCGTTTTTCCAGCTGGAACAGCTTCCTGCCTATATTGGCCAGACCATTGCCTTGCGTTTGATTAGCGCGGTAGAAAACCGTCGTAAATTCCAGGCGAAACTGGTGGCAGTTGACCTTGAAAATGAAACCATTCAGGTTGAAGTTGAAAAACAGCAAGTGCTGGAAATTGACAGCCACAATATCGATAAGGCCAATCTGGTTTATCAAGATTAATTCAATAAATAAGAATCTAAAATAGGTGACTTATGGCACGCGAAATTCTTACCGTCGTTGAAACGGTTAGTAACGAAAAAGGTGTAAGTCGTGAAGCAATCTTTGAGGCGCTAGAGCAGGCTCTTGTTGCTGCGACGAAAAAGAAATTTTACGAAGGCACAAATGCGGAAGAAGCACGTTTACGTGTAGAAATCGACCGTAAAACAGGTGACTACCGTACTTTCCGTCAATGGGAAGTGGTGGCGGATGAAGATCATGAAATGCCAGCATGTCAGGATGCGATTTCTGATGTCGATCCGGCGCAGTGGTCAATTGGTGACATTCGCGAACTTGAAGTGGAATCAATTGATTTCGGTCGTATTGCGGCGCAAATTGCCAAACAGGTAATTGTTCAGAAAATTCGTGAAGCAGAACGTGCACTCGTTGCCGATGCTTATGAAGCCAAAGTGGGCGAGCTGATTTACGGTGAAGTGAAAAAGCAGACCAAAGATGGCTTTATCATTGATTTAGGTGACAATGCCGAAGCGTATCTGGCACGTGAAGAAATGATTCCAAAGGAAATTCTGCGTCCAAAACAGCGCGTGAATGCCATTTTATTTAACGTCAACCGTGAAGGTCGTGGTGCGCAATTACTATTGTCACGTGCGAAACCTGAAATGCTGATGGCGTTAATGAAAAAAGAAATTCCTGAAATTTCTGAAGAAATCATTGAAATCAAGGCGGCTGCGCGTCAACCAGGCGTTCGTGCTAAGATTGCAGTGAAAACCAACGATCATCGTATTGATCCGGTTGGTGCATGTATTGGTATGCGTGGTACGCGTATCCAGGCAGTCCAGCAGGAACTTAATGGTGAACGTATTGATGTGGTGGTGTGGTCAGATGATCCGGCACAGTACATTGCCAGCGCTTTAGAGCCGGCTGATGTATCGAGTATCGTGATTGATGAAGATGCACGTACTGCTGACATTATTTTTGCCACCAGCGATCAATTGGCCCGTGCCATTGGTTCACAAGGTCAAAACGTACGTCTAGCATCTGAACTGACCGGTTATAAACTGGACATGATGCTGGAAGAAGAATATTACGCGCGTCAGCAAAATGAAGCGCAGCAATATCTGGATATGTTTGTATCGCGTTTGGACATTGCAGAAGACCTGGCGATGGCACTGGTTGAAATGGGCTTCACTTCACTGGAAGAGATTGCCTATGTACCAGCAGAAACATTTGATGAAATTGAGCTTGATGCCGAGCTGGTTGAATTATTGCAAAGTCGTGCCAAAGAAGTGGCTTTGGCAGATGCGTTAAAACAGCAAGAAAATATTCAGGATCCGAGTGACGAACTTCTGGCAATGGAAGGGATGACACAAGAGATCGCCTATGCGCTTGCTGCTCGTGGTGTAGTGACCGTTGATGACTTGGCAGACCAGGCCACCGACGATATCGCAGATATTGAAGGTCTAGGTGCTGACAAAGCGGGTCAACTCATTATGAAAGCACGCGAATCATGGTTTAACTAGGAGGTAATGTATGACGGACAAGACGATTAAAGAGTTAGCGCTCAGCGTAGGACGTCCAGTTGAGAAACTCCTGGAGCAGGTTCGTGATGCAGGTTTACCGCAACGTAAAGCTGACGACATTATTTCCACTGAACAACAAGATACCCTCGTGACCCACTTGAAAAAAGTACATGGTCAAGATGCGGGTAATGCAGGACAAATCACGTTGAAACGTAAAACTACCAGTACTGCTAAAGTGGCAAGTACGTCAGGTAAGGCGAAAACAATTAATGTAGAAGTGCGCAAGAAGCATACATTTGTCAAGCCAGACCCTGAGCAAATCAAAGCAGAAGCTTTGGCCAAAGCACAGGCTGAAGCAGAAGCCAAAGCAGCTGAACAGCAAGCCCGTGAACCGGCGAAGCCAAAAGCTGCGCCAGAAGCTGCCAGCAAAGGTGAATCTAAAGCCAAACAGGCCTTAGAAGCAATGCGTGCTGCTGCGAAACAGGAAACCGCCAAACAGGAAACTTCTAAAGCCGCTGTGGTGGTGAAGCGTAAATCAACCAACAAGCCAGTGGTGAAAGCCCAGGTTAAAGTGGTTGAAACGCCTGAGCAAAAACGCGCCCGTGAAGAACAGGCAGCACAGTTGAAAGCGACTGAAGAAGCTGCACGTCGTAAGGCAGCTGAAGAAGCGCAGCAACGTACCCTTGAGCAAATGCGTAAAATGGCATCGAAGTATTCATCTGATGATGCTGCACCGACCATTCGCGTAATTGATGATTCTCCATTGGCCGCAGGTCTGGTGGGTCAGGCCTATGAAGATTCATTTGCCAAAGAAGACCGTGAAATCAAACGTGGTGGCGGAACCAAAGATACCCGTGGCCAGAAGAAAGGCGGCCGTCGTGGTGAAGAACAGTCATTCCGTGACAACTCGCATAAACGTGGTTTAAAAACCAGTCAGGCCAACAAGCATGGCTTTGAAAAACCGGTGAAAAAACAGGTTTATGATGTAGAAATTGGTGAAACCATTATTGTGGCTGACTTGGCTGCGAAAATGGCGATCAAGGTGCGTGAAGTAATCAAGACCCTGATGAAGATGGGTGAGCTGGTCACACAAAACCAGGCCATTGATCAGGATACTGCGGTGCTTGTGGTTGAAGAGATGGGCCATAACCCGGTGCTGGTGTCTGAAACTGCGGCAGAAGACAACCTGCTGGAAGCAGCTGAAGAAGCACGTGGTGAGCAAACTACGCGTCCACCTGTTGTTACCATTATGGGTCACGTTGACCATGGTAAAACCTCGCTTCTTGACCGTATCCGCCGTGCTAAAGTGGCACAAGGCGAAGCCGGTGGTATTACCCAGCATATCGGTGCTTACCATGTGACAACAGACAAAGGTATCATCACCTTCCTAGATACTCCGGGTCACGCCGCGTTTACCGCGATGCGTTCACGTGGTGCCAAAGCGACTGATATCGTGGTGCTGGTGGTTGCAGCAGATGATGGCGTGATGCCACAAACTGCAGAAGCGATTGACCATGCGCGTGCAGCAGGTACGCCAATTATTGTTGCTATCAACAAGATGGACAAAGATTCGGCTGATCCAGACCGCGTACTGAACGAATTAACCACTAAGGAAATCGTGCCTGAAGAATGGGGCGGTGATGTTCCAGTCGCCAAAGTTTCCGCGCATACCGGTGCCGGCATTGACGAATTACTAGACCTGATTTCAATTCAAGCAGAAATGATGGAATTGAAAGCCTCTGAAGAAGGTGCAGCACAAGGTGTGGTGATTGAAGCACGTGTTGATAAAGGCCGTGGTGCAGTGACCTCGATTCTGGTTCAAAACGGTACCCTGAAAGTCGGTGACTTGGTACTTGCCGGTTCATCTTATGGCCGTGTACGTGCCATGACCGATGAAAACGGTAAACGCATCAAGTCTGCCGGTCCATCAATTCCAGTGGAAATTCTGGGTCTGCCAGAAGCGCCAATGGCGGGTGATGAAGTACTGGTGGTCAATGACGAGAAGAAAGCGCGTGAAGTTGCTGATGCGCGTATGGATCGTGAACGTCAGAAACGTCTTGAGCGTCAGTCTGCAATGCGTCTTGAGAACATCATGGCGTCTATGGGCAAGAAAGATGTGCCGATTGTGAATGTGGTACTGAAAACTGACGTACGTGGTACGCTGGAAGCATTACACGTGGCACTGGCCGAGCTTTCAACGGATGAAGTGAAAGTCCGTGTGATTGGTTCAGGTGTCGGTGCGATCACTGAATCTGACGTAACGCTGGCTGAATCTTCAGAAGCGGTACTGCTGGGCTTTAACGTTCGTGCCGACAATACTGCACGTCAAAAAGCCGATGCCGATGGTATCGACATCCGTTACTACTCGATCATCTATCAATTGATTGATGACGTGAAAGATGCGATGAGCGGCAAGCTGGCACCAGAACACCGTGAAACAATTCTGGGTGTGGCGGAAGTCCGTGAAGTATTCCACTCAAGCAAGTTCGGTGCAGCAGCAGGCTGTATGGTACTGGAAGGTACTTTACACCGTAACAAGCCGATTCGCGTATTACGTGATGATGTGGTGGTGTTCCAGGGCGAACTTGAATCTTTGCGTCGTTATAAAGACGTGGTGGAAGAAGTTCGTGCCGGTATGGAATGTGGTCTTGCAGTCAAAGGCTATAAAGACATCAAAGTACAAGACAAGATTGAAGTGTACGATGTCCAACTAATTAAACGGAGTCTTTAATGGCGGGTAGTCAGCGTCTTAAGCGAATGGCAGATACGGTACAACGCGAGTTGTCCGACCTGATCCGCCAGGAGCTGAAAGATCCACGTCTGGGTGGTCTGGTGACCATCTCGGCGGTGAAAGTCAGCCCAGATTTAGGCTATGCCGAAGTGTATGTGACCGTAATGGGTCGTGAACTTGGCGATGAGCAAAGTGAAGCGGCAAACAAGGAAACCCTGGATGTGCTTAACAAAGCCTCCGGTTTCCTACGCCATGAGCTGAGCCGTCGGATCAAGACCCGGATTACGCCGCGTTTGCGTTTCCATTACGACAAAACCAATGCCTACGGTAACTATATGTTTGGTCTGATTGCAGAAGCAGTAAAAGATTTACCAGCTGCCGATGCAAAAAAAGATGAAGAATAAGTAGGCCAGCAGGTCTATGTAAAAAAGCCACCTTCGGGTGGCTTTTTTATGTCCTTCATAATTGCTTGACTTGCTTATCTTCCAGCAGAAACAAGCGCTTTAAGATTGCAATCAGGCAAGGGCAGTGGGTTGAGACAGCACATAAAAAAACCTGACCAGGAACAATCCGGGTCAGGTTTTTTAGAAGATGACGCGAAGACTTATTCGTCTTTAGAGGGTTTGATTCTGCCCAGCGGTTCACGATCTGTAAAGGCACGGCGACGGCTGCGCTGCCATGGTAGCGGACGTTCCAGGGTTTCTGGGACTTCACCACTCATCGAGCGCAGACGTAAATGCAGGGCTGCCTGTGCCATCAGGTTGGCCGATACCGGTGCGGTAATAAAGGCAAACAGGGTAATCAGCACTTCTGCAAAACCGAAGCGACCCAGATAAGCTGAATAAATAATGGCAGCAATCAGGAAGCTGCCCAGACCTAAGGTACTGGACTTGGTCGGGGCATGCAGGCGCATAAACAGGTCCGGCAGACGAATCATGCCAATTCCGCCGACCAGCATAAAGAAGGTGCCGATTAACAGGAAAATGGAGACCAGGATTTCTATCATCAGTTGCATGCTGTTCTCCTAATCAATCACGTGGCCAGAGGTGAAGTAACGGGCCAGGGCAGCGGTTGAAACAAAGCCTAGCATCGCCACCAGTAACGCACCTTCAAACAGTGAAGTACTGGTCCAGTAAATGCCCAGCACCACAATCAGACAGGTCGCATTTAAAAACAGGGTATCCAGCGCCAGCAGACGATCCACAATTGATGGTCCCATAATCAGGCGAATCAGGCACATAAACATCGAGCCGGCAATGGCAATCAGGCAGATGCCAAGCGCATAAGGCAATATCATCATGAGGCCGCTCCTGTCTTGACGTTAAAGATTTCAATCAGCGGCTGTTCATAACGGCTCTTGATCAGGGCAATTTCAGCTTCTTCGTCATCTGTACTTAAGGCATGTACCAGAATATCGCCACGGTCCTGGTCAATACCGGCCGTGACCGTCCCCGGCGTGGTGGTAATGATCATCGCCAGCAGGGTATTGACCTGTTCATGCTCGGTCTCCAGCGGTACACGGAACCATTTCGGATGCAGCGCATCGGTGGGTCCCAGCACCTGTTTGGCGACGCGGATATTGGACAGGATAATATCCCAGACCACCACCCAGAACAGTTTAAAGGCTGGCACCCAGTGGATATTCGGGGTGCGGGCAATAAACGGTTTGACCATCAGTGGAATCAGGATACTCAGGATCAATGCCATCAGCAGATTGCCGGCAGAAACACTATGTGCCAGTAACAACCAGCTAATGGCCACAATCACCGAAACAAAGGGATGTGGCAGCCAGATATCCCAAAACGATGTCTTTTGCATAGTTATGGCTCCATAGGTTTAAGTTGTGGCAGGTCGTTGCTTGCGGCGTCCTGCTCAATCTGCTGATTGATCTGACGTTGTTTATAGTCCGAAATATGCTCACCTTCCAGTGTATTTGGACTGATTACATACGGAATCAGCTTGGCATTCGGGTCCGGTTTTTCACCACTGTATTTGGTTTCTGGCAAATAGTTTGGATCATAAGGCTGGACGCTAATCACCTGGCCGGTTTCATCCTGCTTTAACACCGCCATTTCATACAGACGGTTGTTCTGCATTTGCTGGGCCGTGCTAAAGGCATAACGCTGGATTGGATTAGCAAAAACCACATAAGCCACCAGTGCTGCCAATAACAGGTAAATGGCCTTATCATTGCCTTTCGGGGCCTTGGCTGGCAAGGCCTGGTAGCTGTGATAGGCGTCATTGTCCGGATCATCTTCCGGACGCGATGCGCGCCAGAACAGGATAAAGCCAACCCGGGTCAGGGCCAGAATACTGAGTAAACCAACTAGCAGCACCACGGCAATAATAATGCCCTGATAAGGCGCATCAGCCGTGGCCTGTAACAAGAATACTTTACCGAGGAAGCCACTAAAAGGCGGCAGGCCGGCAATCATCAGTGCAATCAGCAGATAGGTAATTGACATCACTTTATGCTGTTTCATTTGCGGGGCGATATTAAAGTGATCCTTAAATTCACCGCGCTGCGCCGTGACCCAGCCGCAGAACAGATAGAAGGCCGCGGCAATTAAGGTACTGTGTACCAAGTAATACAGCGCTGCCGTCCAGGCCTGGGTGCTAAACAGGGCAATCGCAATCAGGATGGTGCCAATCGACGACAGCATCATAAAACCGACAAAACGGCGTAAGCGTTCTGCCCCAATTGCACCGATGACGCCATACAGTGAGGTAATCAGGCCAATTGGCAATAACCAGTTGCTGAGAATTTTCTGACTCAGTTCATCATCAAAGACCGTCCCATTGACCCTTAAAATCGCATAAATCCCGACCTTGGTCATAATGGTAAAAATCGCCGCCACAGGGGTAGCTGCTACGGCATAGGTTTTCGGTAACCAGAAGCCGACTGGCAGCATCGCCGCTTTAATCCCGAACACAATAAACAGGATCAAGCCGCCGACCACCGCCAGACGATGCTGATCTTCTGCCAGCGTCGGTATTAAACGGGCCACATCGGCCATGTTGAGGCTGCCGACACTGCCGTAAATCATGCCCAGACCAATCAGGAACAGCGCTGAAGCCAGCAGGTTGATGGTGACGTAATGCACCCCAAGCTGAAAGCGCGGTTTGCCTTGGCTATGCAGCAACAGCACATACGAAGCCAGCAGCAGCACTTCAAAAAATACGAACAGGTTAAATAAATCGCCGGTGAGGAAAGCCCCGCACAAGCCCATCATCAGGAAATGGAACATGGCATGGAAATAGCGACCACGTTCATCCCATTGCTGGCAGGCGAACCACAGCACTGGCAAGGCCAGACCGTAGGTCAGTACCAGCATTAGCGCAGACAGCTGATCCAGCACCAGTACAATCCCGAATGGAGCTGACCATTCAGACAGGTTGTAGACAGTAATCTGGCCGGTTTTGGCCAGCATCAGATAGCTGATCGCCAAGCCCAGTCCGAGAATAGTCGAAATCAGGCTGATGCCACGACGCCACGGCTGGCGCCAGTCATACGACAGCGAACCCGAACCCGGGTTGCCCAGCAGCACTAGAATAAAACCGGTAAAAGCCGGCAGCAGGATGCTGAGAATAGGAGTGTGTTGCGCCCAGAATTGGATAAAGTCATGCATTATGGCTCATCCTCACGTGGGTCAAGTAAAGCAGGATCATCTTTGGCATCCACATGGTCGGTTCCCGATTCATAACGGCTGCGTAAGGCCAGTTGCACCACAAAGGCGGTGGTGGCAAAGCCAATTACAATAGCAGTCAGCACCAGTGCTTGCGGTAAAGGGTCGGTGGATTGTGCTGCCGTGGTTAAAATGGCCGGTGCATTCAGCTGAATCCGGCCCATGGCGAACAGGAAAATATTGACTGCATAACCAATCATGGCCAGGCCCAGTACCACCGGAAAGGTACGTGCCCTTAAGATCAGGTACACGCCGGTGGCGACCAGTAAACCTACAGAGGTTGCGACTAAAAATTCGATACTAATCATGCTTACCCCCGAGGAATTGGACCAGACATACTGGAGTGACGCGAGTCGCCCAGCACGGAAATCAGCAACATGGTTGCCCCGACAACGGTGACATAGACCCCGACATCAAACAGTGCCGCTGAAGCCAAATGCAGCTCACCAATCACCGGCGGATTGACATAAATATGCGCGCTGGTCAGGAATGGACGGCCCCAGAACCAGGCTGCAATCCCGGTCATGCCGGCAATGGTTAGACCGGAACCAATCCAGATTTCATATAAACGTCCGGATTTGGCTTTCAGCATTTGCTCGGTTTGGTCCTGACCAATGGCAATGTACTGAATGATCAGTGCCATTGATGTGACCAGTCCGGCAATAAAGCCACCGCCTGGCAGGTTGTGCCCGCGCAGGAAAATATACAGGCTGATTACTAGGGCCACCGGTAAAATCCAGGAAGCGGTCATGCGCAGCATCAGTGGAGATGGGTTAAAACGATAGGTCAGGCCCTGCGTCATGGTGGTGCCGTGGGCACGCATACCATCCATCAGGCAGAGGGCACCAATGGCAGCAATACCGAGTACGGTAATTTCACCGAAGGTATCGAAGCCACGGAAGTCGACCAGAATCACGTTGACCACGTTGGTACCGCCGCCCAGTGGAATCGACTGCTGGTTAAAGAACCATGAAATCGAGTTGTGATCACGGGTCATGATTAACCAGGCCAGCCAGCTGATGCCAGCACCGGCCAGAATTGCAATTCCGGCATCGCGCCAGCGGCGGGTGCTGCTTGACTCATACGGGGTTAATTGTGGCAGCAGCGACAGGCTCATCAGTAACAGCACGGTGGTCACCACATCGACGGTAATCTGGGTTTGGGCCAGATCCGGAGCCGACAGGGTTACAAAGATCATGGTTACCACCAGACCGACGGCGCCACTGATCAGGACAGCTTTAATCCGTTCATGATGGAACCACAGCATCATCCAGCAGGCACTGAATAACAGCAGCCACAAGACAATGGCAATTGCAGGTGCCTGGGTCAGCTCACGCGTACCGGTACCAATCCCCTGATTCAGCAGCGGCACCGACACCAGTGCAATGGTAAACACCAGAATCCAGAACAGATAACTTTGTAGGGAGCCGTTTTCGGTCAGGCGTTTAAAGCGGCGCGAGTTCAGCAATAGGCCTTTTAAGAACAGGTCAAATAACACCCGTCCCTGTAAGCGGCCCAATGCCGGATCAAGATCAATCTCGCGGATACGGCCGCCTTTGGCCAGGGCAAAATACATCACCAGACCGCCCACCAGCGCAATCACACTCATTAGCAATGGCAGGTTAAAGCCGTGCCAGATGGCCAGATGGGTGCCTTCAAAATTCATCAGCTGGGTACTGGCACGGGTGGTGCTATTGACCAGATGCTCAACCAGCAGGGCAGGGAACAGGCCGACAGCAATACATAAAATCGCCAGAATCAGGGCCGGTGCGCGCATGCCCATTGGCGGTTCATGTGCATCTTTATTGGGTACGTCTTTGCCAATCGGGCCATCGAAGAACACGCCATGCACTAAGCGCACCGAATAGGCCACGGCAAAAATACCGGCCAGTGTCGCGACAATTGCCGAGATCACCACCACCGGTCCGCTTAAATTGGCCAGCAGTTCGGTAAAGAACATTTCTTTGGACAGGAAGCCGTTGAACAGAGGCACACCTGCCATCGACGCAGCCGTAATCATGGTTAGCGTACCGGTAAACGGTAACAGCTGCCATAAGCCACTCAGTTTGCGTAAATCACGGGTGCCGGATTCATGGTCAATAATCCCGGCAATCATGAACAGCGCCGCTTTAAAGGTGGCGTGGTTAATAATATGGAAAATGGCTGCAGCTACGGCCAGCGGAGAACCAATCCCGAGCAGGCAGACAATCAGGCCCAAATGGCTGATGGTGGAATAGGCCAGCAGACCTTTCAGATCTTCTTTGAAAATGGCAAAGAAAGCCGCGATACACAGGGTAAACAGACCAACAAAGGTGACCAGATTATGGTACAGCGCCGCGCCGGCAAAAATTGGCAGCAGACGCGCCAGCAGGAAAATTCCGGCTTTCACCATGGTCGCGGAGTGCAGATAGGCCGAGACTGGCGTTGGCGCCGCCATGGCATTCGGCAACCAGAAATGGAACGGGAACTGGGCACTTTTGGTAAAGGCACCAAGCAAAATCAGCAATAAACTGGGTACAAACAGCGCATGGCTCTGAATCTGATCGGTCATGGTCAGAATCTGGTCCAGCTCATAGGTGCCGGTGATCTGTCCGAGCAGGACAAAACCACCCAGCATGGCCAGGCCGCCCATGCCGGTAATGGTTAGGGCCATACGTGAGCCGCGTTGAGCCGCTTCGTAATTGCTCCAGTAACCGACCAGCAGGAACGAGGAAATACTGGTCAGTTCCCAGAACACCAGCAGGATAATCAGGTTATTCGACAATGAAATCCCGAGCATGGCTGCCATAAACAGCATGAGCAGGAGATACAGTTTGCTGAGGGAGTTTTTGGGGCTTAAATAATAATAAGCATAAATAAAGATGAGGGTACCGATACCGGTAATCAGCAAAGAAAATAATAAACCTAAAGCATCCAGGCGAAAGCTTAAATCAATCCCTAACTGGGGTAGCCACGACCATGACTGAATGATGGTGGCGCCATTAAAGACATCCTTTGCTTGAGTCAGTAACAGGATCAGACTGCTTAAACTGACTCCTATCGCCCCTAAAGCCGTTACCCCGCGCGAGAATTGCTTCAGCCACGAGACAAGGGTTGTGCCAAGTACCAGCGGTAGCAATATAATAATCGATAGCACACTCGTATCCATTGTCTTGATAGGTTCAAAACCTAAGGGTGAATCTTATCTTTCAAGGATTACAGGAATGCAAGGAGCAGTCCAAAATACTCAATCTTGAAAGCCGAAAAATAGAATTATGTCTAAATAAACAAGTTGTGTTGCGCAACTTGAGAAACTTATAGCAAATCGGATTTTACTATAAAAATATAAATCTGATTGATTTTATTACATGAATAAAACAACATCAATTTGTTTTTGCGCACACGGCAGACATTATACGCCGCCGAACTTTTTTCAGGATGAAATTGTTAGATCAGACCGGATTTTTTCGGCTGATTTTCCGATATTCCCCCATATTCCCCCATATTCAAAGCCGTATCTAAGGCAACGGATGCGGGGTCGAGGTGTCATCATCATTTTGCAGCCGTTTCAGCAGGGCTTCCTGCTGTTCGGCATTTAAATGCTGCTGAATCTGCTGATAGAGGTCCTCCACGCTGGCCGGCTCCTGTACCGCTTCTTCACTCAGGCTTTCATCGCTGCTGCTGGCTTCAGTCTGCATAAACTGGGCATAAATGGCGTCGAGCTGTTCCTGCACCGGTTGCAGATGAATTGGATGTAATTGCTGCTGATCCAGCCTTAAACATTGATAGTCTTCGGCATTTTCCAAGAGTGCCGTGCGGTTACCGGTGGCAATAATCTGCAGTGCCGGAAAAGCCTGATGCAAACGCGCCAGAATTACCGAGGCCATATCCTGATCGAGCTGATGATCGACCTGATCAATCAGCAGAATGCCGTCGCCTTCTAGAGTTGGATACAGACTATAAGGATTCAGCAGACATAAACGCCGCACAATATCGCCGACCAGTGCAATCCAGTTGCGGATACTGTTGGACAGCTGCTGATAGAGCTGGGTTTTGCCCTGATAGGTGACCATCAATTGCAGTTTCGGATGATATTGCAGATAAATCTGGCTCAGTTCCGGCAGCACAATTTGTAGTGCATCGCGCAGGGCCTGCAGGCTTGGCGCGTGCATCTGGGCATGTGCCTGCATCAGTTTGTCACGCCGTGGAGGTTCTGCGTCGGGATGCTGCGGATGTAATAACTGTTCAATCAGTTGGGCGCTCTGGGCATTTTCAATATCGGAAATTTCCCGGAACCACTCAAAGAAGCGTGTAAAGGTGGTGAAGGGGATGGCCGAAATTTCATAGGCATGTGCGGCCTGAAAAATCAGCGGATTGTTTTTACTTAGCAGATTGACTTCATTGACAAAACGTTCGGCCGGGTAATAGGCAATTAATGGCAAGCCTTGTAGCGGGTCCTGTTTTACCGCCTGCTGGTACAGGCTGACCATTTTTTCCAGTTTCTGGGTTTCGGTCTTGCTGACCCCGACGCCGTTGCTGTTCAGGGTTTTGTACAGCTGCCAGTCGCAGCACTGACGGTCCTGCTGCTGGGCATCGCTGCTTTCCGGCAGGCTGCCAATGTCTTTGGGAAAACACACGCACAGATCAATTTTGGACTGCAGCCGGGTGTGCATAATGTCCTGATCAAGCATGACCAGTCCCGAGGTGCGTAAATCTTTATAACGGGCAGCAAACCAGGTCAGTGCCTGATAGGTGAAGCGCAGTAGCGAGGTTTTACCGGAACTCTGATTGCCCAGAATTAAGGCCACAGGCTGTTGCTGCGGATGCAGTTGCAGCTGAAGGTCGGTAAAGTGGGTGATGTGCTTGAACTGGACAGACTGAATTTTCATGGGTCACCTGCATGCTTTAACCCACCGCCTTACGCAAGGACACCGGCATCTGCTGTTTCAGCTGTTGCACCAGATCGTAAATATGATGGATATTTAAGCTTACTTTAGCACGTGTGCAGGCCACGTACAGTAATCGTAACTCTTCATCACTAATTTTATGATCGCGTTCATTGACCTTGAACTGATAGTCATCTTCCAGATGCACGCGGTCCCATTCCAGCCCTTTGGCTTTGTGTGCGGTTGAAATAATATAGTCGGCCTGCCCAATCGGGGTGATTTTGGCCAGCGCCTTTTTCAGCGGATCGGTACCATGATCATCCACCAGTTTTACCAGCGGCTTAATGTCGCTGCCTTCATTGGTTTCGCAATATTCATGTACATCGTGCCAGGAGTTAAACCAGGCCAGTTCCGGCACATCGGTGACGCGGCGGCCCTGTTTCAGCATACTGGCGGCATCGACAAAGCGGTTCAGTTTGACATGATCGGCCTGCAGGCTGACCTTGTCACCATGTACCAGACCGGCCAGCAGCAATTCCATCGCCCGGGCATTGGTGCGGCATAAAATCGCATCACGCTGTTTGGTATGCGGCTTGTTCACCACTTTGGAATGTAAATCCGGGTTGCCGAGCAGCGGCACAGTTTCATTTAAACCGCCGAGAATGGCATTGGCGGTCATGGCGATGTCCGGACCAAAACGGAATGAGGTGGTTAAACGCGACTCCGGCAAAGGCAGTTGCTGCATGGCGTTGATGGCACCGCGCCAGGCATAAATCTGCTGATGGGCATCGCCAACATAAATCACCTGGGTGTTACGCTGTTTGAGCAGAATCCCCAGCATTAGCGGGTCGGCATCTTGCGCTTCATCAAACAGCACATAATCGGCCGGAATATTCGGTTCCGACAGTGCCCACAGTTTCAGGTAAATATCATGACCGATTCCGGCCTGATGGTTCGGATCAATTGATTCCAGCCAGCGCCGTTCCACTGCCGGATACAAATGTTTTTGCAGCAGCTCGGCATCATCAGGATGTAGCCAGTTCGGTGCCTGAATATGCCGTGGTGCCGGATATTGCGAGCTGGTCGAGCAGAAATAGCCAACGGCATTGGCCACCAGACTGGCCAGCCGTGAAGGCATCAGCACATATTTTTCATAGCGGCCACCCATCATCCGGCGCAGGGTAATCGGTTCGAGACGATATTCCTTGGCAATAAAACTCGGACTCAGGCGCGGCAGGCGCAGTTTGTCGGTGACTCCACGTGGAACACTACGAAAGGCCAGCGAGTGAAAGGTGCGACAATCGACATTGCGATGAAACTTGTGTTGCGCTTCTGCGGCAATGGATTTGTTAAAGGCCAGATACATGCCACGCCGCTCCGGCATGGCTTCACTGATCATCTGCAAGGTGGTGGTTTTCCCTGTGCCGGCATAGGCAATCACCTTGAAGGATTTGCCCAGACGTGCGTTATCAATGGCAGTGGCCTGCTCATAGGTGGCGGTCGGTTTCTTCAGCTCAGACACAGGGCGACAGCTTAAGCCTGAGTACGGTTGGCTTTTTCCACCAGACCGGATAAGCCCTGACGGCGTGCCAGTTCATTCAGAATCAGTTGCGGGTCCAGATTGAAATAGCCGAGCATGACCAGGCTGTGGAACCATAAGTCAGCCACTTCATAGATCAGGTCATTTTTATTGTCTTCATAAGCTGCAGCCTGATATTCCTTGGCTGCCAGAATAGTTTCTACGCTTTCTTCACCAACTTTTTCCAGAATCTTGTTCAGGCCTTTGTGATACAGCTTGGCCACATACGAAGAATCCGGATCGGCGGCTTTACGTTCAGCCATCATTTTGCCTAAATAGCTCAGAATTTCGACCTGTTCAGATTGCGCAGTGGAGGCATTCATGGCCAAGGTGTGCGGATTGCTGGACTTCTCGCCATAAATCGCATTCGGGTCTTTTAGCTGCGCATCAACAATTTCCCAGCCATTCGGAGTCAGTTTGCGATAGAAGCAGGATTCACGGCCGGTATGGCAGGCAATGCCGCCATGCTGTTCAATTTGCAGGATAATCACATCAGCATCGCAGTCCAGACGGATTTCATGCACCGTCTGGAAGTGACCGGATTCTTCACCTTTGTGCCAGAGTTTGTTGCGTGAACGGGAAAAATACACCGCCTGATTTTTTTCTGCGGTTAAGGCCAGCGCTTCGCGGTTCATCCAGGCCACCATCAACACCCGACCGGTTTGATGATGCTGTGCAATGGCTGGCACTAATCCCTGTTCGTTAAATTTTACTTCATCGAGCCATTGCAAGTTATTCATGAGTATGTCACCAAAAATTTGTTCAGAAAAACGAGATTTACGCCAGTGCGCAAACGCTATAGTGTACGGTATCTGACCGGCTTGCAGGAAAAAATCTTTGCCTATTTTTGCTCAGGATGTTACCACCATCCTGCTCATTCATCTCCCCATTTAAAGCGGCTGTAACACCTCTGGTAAACACTGCTTTTCAACCAGTTCTAAAAATTCATCGCCCAGGCGCTGACTTTCCGCAATACATTGTTTCCAGAGCTGAATACGCTGTGCCTGATCCATGCCTTTTAAATTAAAGTCTTTACGGTCGGGTAGGCGGCCCAAGGGTAAAGACTGTAAATATTCGGCTGATGGTGAAATCAGCAGGGTTCGTGCATGATTGTCCGGATTGGCTTTGCGGTGTTTCAGCATTTTGTCGAACCAGCCTGGGGTAATGCTATCGGTAAAATGCGGATACAGCACCAGTCCCTGACTCTGAAACGGCAGGTCAATATGATAGTCAATCAGGCCGCCATCGCGGTAGCTGCCCGGCGCTTCCGGAATATCCCGAATTGCGGACATCACGCCCGGAATTGAGGCCGAAGCCATCAGCCAGCTGGTGACATTGTCCGGCGTTAGCGCATGATAATGGGTAAAGAAATCATCCTGCACCTGAAACTGGTTGCCTTGTGCCGGCTGGCTGATCACGCGCTGCATAAACAGGCGGTTGTGTTTGCGCGCCAGTGCATTGCCGCTGACAATACCAGCCACCGAGGCCAGTAGGGCCAGTGCACGGTCACTCTGGAAAATGTGCTGCGCTTTTACCGAGAGCACGGTCAGATGATAATCCGGATGATCGACCAGCTGCTGTGCCTTGCCATCGACCAGATTCAACAGCATATCGCGGCAGACATGACTGACGTCCTGCCGTGACATTTTTTTATGAAAGCTCAGATTGGTATATAAGTCTGCCAGCCGTTCGGTACCTGCTTTGGCGCCCCAGGCCAGAATGCTGGCAAAACGCCAGCTGCCAATTGAAGAACCAATCAGGGTGCGGCGCTGCGCTGACTGCGGCAAAAACTCGCCAAAAATGGCCTGATCCAGTCCCTGAATACCAATACCTTTTGGACCACCGGCAGCACCCGGAATCATATCGACCTGATCGGGTTGTAGGCCCTGCTCGGCAATCAGCTGCCGGGCCAGATGACCGGCACGAAGGGTGAGGGCAGGTGGACGTTTTTGCAGAATCTGGATCATGGTCAGGCAGAAAAATAAACAGTTGTCTGTATTTTAGGCCAGTGACCAAGGCTCACAAGGGCAGGAATGTTCACTCTCTGACTGCTCAGTCATCCGGTATGTTATCTGCAATTGCAGGCCATAAAAAAACCGGTCATGTGACCGGTTTAAATAATGGAGGAATATAAGGATTCAGGAAACTTTGCCCATTTCGCCTTATTTGGCCACGCGCCAGACTGCCAGAATACTGGCCAGCACAATCAGAATGACTGAGACAAACCACGGTGAAATAATCGCAATCGACAGCAGAATCGCCATTACGCTGCCAAAGATCCAGCTGCGTTTTTGCTGATGTTCCATTTGCAGACGCATGCTTTGCAGTTCATTCAGCTGTTTGGCATGCCAGGCCGACTGGTTTTTCAGGCCGTTTAAGCTGTCGATCATCAGGGTCGGTAAATCCTGCGCACCCAACAGTAGGTCCGGAATTTTTTGTCCCAGCTCTTTCAGGTTTTTCTGCGGATTCATTTGTGCCTTGACCCAATCGGTGAGGATTGGTTTGGCCAGACTCCAGATGTCCAGTTCCGGATACAGATCGGTGCCCAGCCCTTCAACATGCACCAGCGTTTTGAGCAGCAGCATCAACTGTGGAGGAATTTCCAGATGGAAACGGCGGGCAATATCCATCACTTCAATCAGAATACCGGCAAAGTCCAGCTCATGCATGGGTTTGGAGACCATCGGTCCTACCGTGCGGCGCATTTCACGTGCCAAAGCATCCTGATCGGTGCCCGGTGGAATCCAGCCAGCCTGATGCACAATCTGGATCAGCTGCATAAAGTCGCTGTTCATGACCGCCAGTAACATGCGCGCCACGGTCATCTGGTCGTGCTTGGACAGCTCACCCATAATCGCGCAGTCCAGTGCAATAAAGCGTGGGTTTTGCGGATTGATAGTTTCTACAAACACATTGCCCGGGTGCATGTCGGCATGGAAGAAGTTGTCGCGGAACACCTGGGTAAAGAAGATGGTCAGGCCTTTTTGCGCCAGATCGGCGCGGTCCATACCCAAGCGGTCAAAGGTGGCCACATCGGAAATTGGTACCCCGGTAATCCGCTCGGCCACCATCACATCTTTGCTGTCCATATACACTTCCGGCACATACATCATGCTGGAGCCGGTGAAGTAATGGCGCATACGGCGGGTGTTATCCGCTTCTAAGGTCAGATCGAGTTCTTTCAGGATAATCTGGCGATAGTCCTGAATAATTTCGGATAAATGCAGCGCGCGTGCCGCTTCAAGACGTTTTTCCAGAAAATGGCCCAGCCATTGCAGAATTTCAAAATCCTGCAGAATCTGCTGGCGGATATTAGGACGGGTGACTTTGACCACCACTTCGCGGCCATCGTGCAGGGCAGCGGTATGCACCTGGGCAATTGAAGCAGCTGCCAGCGGCTGTTCATCAAAACGCGCGAACAGGGTGTTGACATCGGCCTTTAAGGATTCCTGAATCCGCATTTGCGCGACATCGGAACCAAAGGGTTTGACCCGGTCCTGCAGCAAGACCAGCTGCTGTAATACTTCAGGTGGAATCAGGTCACGACGGGTCGATAACAGCTGACCGAGTTTAATCGCCAGCGGTCCCATATCTTCCAGGGCCTGTTTCAGCTTGAGCGGATTTTTCCGTTCCTTACTGGACCAGGCCGCCGGATGCATCCGGATCAGACTCAGAATATGGCGGGCTTTTTCTGGTAATTCTTCCGCAGGGAACAACGTGTCGAGTCTATAGTGCGCAGCAATACGCCAAAGTTCGATTAAACGTGAAACGTGCGGAATCATAAATCTCTTTACCTAGTCGTGTGAATCTGGAGTGTCTTCAAGCTGCTTGCGGAGCTGTTGAATCTTGGCCTCTACGCGGTCGATATTCTGGTTCAGGATGCGGGTATCCTGTTGCAGATCATCCATTTGCCAGCGCGGTGCAAACAGGCCGGAATCTTCTTTCAGGGCATCTTCGGCGAAAAACAGCTGACTTTGCAAGGTTTTTTTCAGCTGCTTGGGCGCCAGCTGGATTTTACCCAGCTCATGTGCCAGTGTCGGGCCAACCCATGGCGACAGATGCGCGGCCAGATCGGGTTCGGCCTGCTCGATAATACGCTGGATGTCCTGTAGCAGCTTATAGTCGCCTTGTACCGGAATGGTGCCGACATCATCGGCCAGCAGCAGTTTCAGCAGTTCCACCACATTCTTGACCTGCAAGGTGGCGGTGGCTTCACTGAGCTGCTGTTCGCGCTCAAACGGGCGCTGCTCGAAAATAGACGGTTGGGTTGCCTGTCCGGTAACGGTCGGCTCCAGACGCACCTTGTTTTCATCAAAAAATACATCTACCGACAGTTGCGGCGCATCCATCACCACGCGCAGGGTTTTGCCCTGTAGCTGCTTCAGCTGGATGCGGGTAATCGCATCCAGATTAATGACATGATGGATGCATCGTTCAACGGCACCTAAGGCCAGAATCGACCACATAGCAGTGTCCTTTTCGGAATTAGAGTTTAAAACCGCGGTGCACCGCCACAATACCACCGGTCAGGTTGTGGTAGTCACAGTTCTGGAAGCCGGCATTTTCCATCATGCCTTTCAGGGTGCGCTGGTCTGGGTGCATACGGATTGATTCCGCCAGATATTTATAGCTTTCAGAATCATTCGCCACCAGTTTGCCCATGATTGGCAGTGCAGTGAACGAGTACAGGTCGTACAGTTTCGAGAACGGTTCAAATACCGGTTTTGAGAATTCCAAGATCAGTAAACGGCCGCCTGGCTTAAGCACGCGGTACATGGCTTGCAGTGCAGCATCTTTATCGGTCACATTACGTAAACCGAAAGAAATGGTCACCAGGTCAAAGCTGTTGTCAGCAAAAGGTTCAAGTGTTTCAGCATTGGCCAGGACGAAATCGACATTGGTACAGCCGGCATCAATCAGACGGTCACGACCGACATTCAGCATCGATTCATTAATATCTGAAAGGACCACATGGCCGCTTGGACCAACTTCACGGCTAAAAACTTTGGCCAGGTCGCCGGTACCGCCCGCAATATCCAGTACGTGCTGGCCACGACGCACACCCGACATGTTAATCGCAAAGCGTTTCCATAAACGGTGAATACCAAAAGACATCAGGTCATTCATGATGTCGTATTTGCTGGCCACCGAATGGAACACTTCCGCCACTTTCTGGGCTTTTTCTTCGCTGTTTACGGTCTGGTAGCCAAAGTGCGTGGTCGCGCCGACATTACCGGTATTGGCGCCACGTGGCAGGTTGTATTTTGGAATGCTGCCCGTTACCGGAGTATCGGTTAGGCGCTGTTCTAGAGACTGCTGCTGACCTTGTGGTGCACCTTCCGGTAATGGCGAGGTTAAGAATGGGCTCACTTTGTCTGTGTTGGTTGCCGTTTCTGGATGGGTAGGCTTTTGCTCTTCATTAGACATAGTGTCACTCCTAACATGAAAATCGGGTTGATGTGGCAGTGCAAGCATGATGACAGATTCTTAGGCGTTGTACAGTCATCGGCCTGCAATTGTCAGGAATAAAATACAGAAAATTGAATTGTTATCCTGATGAACGTGAATGCATATTCGTTTTACTGCTGTTTTTGTACCAAATTTTGGCCATCACATGCAAAAAATTATGTGGCTTTATTGAAAGGGCTGCGGATCTCCCCGATGCACTTTGTCAATAATCTGGCGTTCAACTGCGGTAAATTCGCGGACAAATTTTTCTGCAGATTTCAGCGGTTTCATGGCCACAAAACCATCTTGCATAAACTCGTACATGATATCGAAATTATATTTATGCGCGGCGCCTTTACACATTTTAAAGGCGGTATAAACCATAAAGGAGCGCATGTATTTGTCCAGGCTTTTGCCCAGTTCATCCAGCATGTCCAGCTGTTTTAAACGCGCGCTGCCCTGATCGAGCTTTAAATAGGTCAGGCGCATCATCTCGTCGGTCAATGGCGTCTGCGCCGGATAATCCTTTAACAGCTGAATGGCAACCTGTTCATCCAGCTGCACCGCTAAAATGGCCAGGGCCACCCCGGAGGTGCCGGTTTTAATGGCATTTTCCGGAATCAGTTTTTCTGCTTTATGTGCGTATTTGGTCAGGCGTGCAATCTGTGCGGCCAGCGCATCAAAATCGGGGCCGCCGTATAAACGGTTCAGAAAATATTCGGCCATCAGTACATTATTTTTTTCGGCAAAATGCGGGGCATGGGTACGTTGCATGCGCTGTTTCTGCCACAGCTGCACTTCCTGCAAACGTGTGAAAATTTCCGGCTGGCGATGATATTCAAATTGATTATAAAGTTCTAAAAGGTCATCTAAAACCGTAAGTTTGGACATGGAGCGTCTCAATTGTTTTGACTTAAGCGGCATTCTAAAGCCAGTTACATGCACAGGCCATGACAAATTGGTGACAGATTCAGGATCATCGGGTCAGTTTGCACTAGAAATAGACAAAATCAGACAGACGCGCTATACAAAATCATCAGCCGCCCGGCCAGCAGGCTGGTTATACTGAACGGAACAATAAAACAAGAGTGTGTGCCTATGACCGAGCAGAACCCGCAAACAGAATTTCAGTTAATGGATGAAGATCAGCTGTCTGTCGAGCTGATTGAAGCACAATATGCCCTAAAAGACAGCCGCGGTCAGAGCAATGCCAAAAGTCTGGTGATTCTGGTCAGCGGCATTGAGCTGGCTGGCAAAGGCGAGGCAGTGAAACAGCTGCGTGAATGGGTCGATCCGCGTTATTTGCATGTGAAGGCCGATGCCGCACACCTGTTTGATTTCAAAACCAGTTTCTGGCAGCCCTATGCCCGTTTTATTCCGGCCGAAGGGCAGATCATGATTCTGTTTGGCAACTGGTATAGCGATCTGCTCAGCAGTGCCACCCATGTCTCGAAGCCCTTTGATGACAGCCTGTTTGATGAGTATGTGCAGCGTTTTCGGGCCTTTGAACAGGATTTAAAAAACAACCAGGTCGATGTGGTCAAGATCTGGTTTGACCTGTCCTGGAAAACCCTGCAAAAACGCCTGAACGAGATGGACCCGAGCGAAGTGCGCTGGCATAAGATGAATGGCCTCGACTGGCGTAACAAAAAACAGTACGACACCTTGCAAAAGCTGCGCCAGCGCTTTACCGATGACTGGATTATTATTGATGGTGAAGATGAGCAGCTGCGTGACCAGCAGTTTGCCCAGCATGTATTACAGGCTTTTAAAGATTGCCCGGAGCATCCGAAAACTGTTGAGCAGAGCTGGCAGCAGGCACCCGTTCCTGAGGCTTTACTCAATCCGGACAATGCCGCGCTGGATGAGGGCGACTATAAAGCCGAACTCAAAAAACTCAGCCGCAAAGTGGCCGATGCCTTGCGTTTTGATGACCGCAACGTGGTGATTGTGTTTGAAGGGATGGATGCAGCCGGCAAAGGCGGCGCAATTAAACGGATTGTGAAAAAGCTGGATCCGCGTGAATACGAAATTTATACCATTGGCGCACCGGAAAAATATGAATTACGCCGGCCTTATTTATGGCGTTTTTGGACCAAGCTGCAACCAGAAGAAAAAATCTGTATTTTTGACCGTTCCTGGTATGGTCGGGTACTGGTGGAACGGATTGAAGGTTTTGCCAGTGACCTGGAATGGCAACGCGCGTATGCGGAAATTAACCGCTTTGAACAGGATTTAACCGAACATCAGACCGTGATTATCAAGTTCTGGCTGGCGATTAGCAAAGATGAGCAGGAACAGCGTTTTAAAGCGCGTGAGCAGACTGCGCATAAACGCTTTAAAATTACCGAGGAAGACTGGCGGAACCGGAACCGCTGGGATGATTATTTAAATGCCGCCGCCGATATGTTTGCCCATACCAGCAGCGAGGATGCACCGTGGCATATTATTGCCACCAATGACAAAAACAGTGCCCGGATTGAAGTGCTGAAAACCATCTTGAAACAGCTGAAAGCCGATTAAACCGGCAGCAACCATACATGAATCCGCCATAAAAATGCCGGTCACTGGACCGGCATCAGATTGAGGAAAAAGGCTTAGCCATTGACCACCTGGGTCTGTTTCTGCTGGATGCCTTTGGCAATCTTATAGCTTTCTTCCACATGCGCTTCGGCGACTTTCTTCATGACAAAATAGCCCAGGCTGGCCGCCACCAGCTGTCCGCCTAAAGGAATAAATTTGGTGACTTGCTTCGTGATCACTTTCGCGGCAACATTGTTCAATGATTTTTTGACGGCGGTACGTGCCACCACCAAACCGGAAAATTCAATGCCGCGTTTACGCAGTTCCTGCCAGTGAATCTGCTTGGTTTCGGGGTCATAGACACTGACCTGTTCCGGCGACAGACCAAAACGGGCATTAATTTCAGGAATCAGTTGTGACAAAATACCGACGTCAATCACGACATCTAAAAATGGAACCGGAATGACCGCTGCGCCTGCGGACACGTAGGCCCGTTTTTTGACCAGCTCCAGGCAGTCAGCACGAACTTGCTCTAAATTTAAATTGGGGTCAATCGAGTTGGGAATCTTGTCTATTTTCATAATATTAAATACCTTAAGCGGTGTATCGATTTTTTTATTGAAGCACTATTAAGGTACGTATTTCAAAGCATTTTTGAATCGAACCATGAGCTAAAAGTGACATAGGCAACTGCAAAAGTATAGTAATGAATCTTTATGGTTTTGTAGATATCATGGCAAAAGTTTAACAGGGTAGAGCGTTATGGGGATTCATGTCATTCAAAGTCAGCGTGTCGATGTACTGGTCGAGGCGATGCTGAAGACAGTCCGTAAACCTGCAGCGCATCCGCTGGAGGTATTAAAAACCCAGCACTTTATTGTGCCGTCCCCTGCGGTGGAAGCCTGGTTAACCCAGCGTCTGGCCGAACATCAAAGCATCTGTGCCAATACCGAGTTTCATCACCGGATTCGCGGTTTCCAGTGGAGTGCCTATCAATGGGTGCTGCACGATCAGAAAGACTTGGTCCGTCAAGCCAATATTCCACGAATTATCATTAAATGGCGCGTATTTCAGGCGCTAAAAGAATTTATTCAGCCGGAACAGAATCCGCTAGCAACCAGCCATGCGCTGTTTCCGATTATCCAGCGGATTTATGCCAGTGCCGACCGGCTGGAACAGCCGCTGGAACGCCAGCTGAAAAAACAGAGCATGTTGTATTGGGTGGCCGAACAGGTATCCAAACTGTTTAGCCACTATATGACTTATCGTGGGCATTGCCAGAAAGGCTGTGGCGAGCAGTGCCGCTGTCCGACCAACTGGCTGATGCAATGGGGCCGTGATCAGGCCCTTGATCTGGAGCAGATGTTCTTTAAAACCGACAGCGAAGTGTCGGGCTTTATGCTGCAGCAGGCAGAAGAACTGGAGGCGTGGCAGCGCTGGCTGTGGCAGGCAGTTTTTCATGAAGATTTTGAGCAGATGCAGCAGATTGACCAGCTGTTCTGGCAGGCGCTGGGCAGTCCGGAGCAGCCGGGCAAGGCGCTACGCAAATTACCGAAACAGCTGGTGGTATTTACCTTGCTGGACTTGCCGCCGCAGCAGTTACAGTTCCTGCGCCGTTTAGGTCAGTACATTGAAATTTTTATCCTGCATTATAACCCTTCACAGGAGTACTGGGCCGACAGCGTCGATCCGAACTGGAAGGCACGTTATGATGCGCGGGTGAAACAGCGTTTTCTGGCGCAGCATCCACAGGCCAATGATGCCGAGATTGCCCAGTTTTTCGAACAGTTTACCCTGCATTTTAATGCCCAGAACCGCGAGTCGCGTCATCCCTTGCTGACCCGTCTGGGCAAGCAGGCACGCGATCATTTCTCCTTACTCTCTGCCTTATCTTCCGGTGAAGAAGGCGTGTGGGCCGATCTGTTTATTGATGACTATCAGCCCAGCTTATTGGGCAAGCTGCAGGCCGATATCCTGTATTTAAATGAACCGGCCGCGCATCAATATGCTTTAGAGCAGCATGATGATTCCATCCAGATTCATGTCTGCCATTCCAGTCTGCGTCAGCTGGAAGTGTTAAAAGACCAGCTGCTGCACTGGCTGTCGCAAGGCACAAAAGAGCAGCCACGCCGGCCAAGCGATATTCTGGTTTTAAGTCCAAATTTAAAAGAGATTGAGCCTTTAATCCGCAGTGTCTTTGCGCCGCCACCGAGTGCGCGTGATCTGGGCAGTCCCTTACATGACAGTAGCCGGTTGGCCCAGCACAGCGTGTATTTGCCAATTCAGATTGCCGGGGTCAGCCAGCTGGATGTCAGCAATGCCTGGCGCGCCGTGGCCGGCCGGATTCGTCTGTTACAGGGCCGCTTTAGTCTGGATGAATTTGCTGACTGGCTCGGGCTAGCGGCCAGTTTGCAGCGTTATGAGCTGGACATTACCCAGCTGGAGCGTTTGCTGGAGCTGCTTAGTGCCGCCGGTTTTAAACGCGGTTTTGATGCCGAGCATTTGCAGCGCAGCCTGAGCGCCGATGATCAGGATTATCGCTTCAGTTTTAAATTTGCGCTGGATCGTCTGGCGCTGGGGCTGGCCATTCCGGAACATACCCTGTTTCAGGACACCCTATGTTTTGCCGAAGTGATGCCAGCCGATTTTGAACTGATTGCCAAACTGATCCAGATTTATCAGGACCTGGCCGAGCGCCGGCACTGGATGATTGCGCATGAACGCGGCGAGAACACGCGGGCCGAACAGTGGCTAAAACGCTTAATGCAAGACATTGACGAGTTTAGTGCAGCCGGTGTCACCGCGCTGGAAACGGTTTATAAGATCATTAAAAAGCAATACCGTATGCTGACTTTGGCCAGCTATTATGATGAGCAGGACCGGCATGCGCTGGCGGCCTTAAGTCTGCCTTTGCCGTATATATTGGAAGAAATTGAAGCACAGCTGGCAGCACAACTGGAACAGGCCGAACCAAGCGGCCAGATTACCTTTTGCCAGCTGGGCCAGCTGCGTCCACTGCCGTATAAACTGGTGGTGATGCTGAATCTGGATAGTGGCAAATTCCCGAATCGTAATGTGCAGCTGCCATTCGATTTAATGCAGTTGCTGAAACCGCAACTGGGTGACCGCTCACGTCTGGAAGATGATCAGGGTGCATTTTTGGATGCACTGCTATTGGCGCAGGACAAGGTCTGGCTGTTTTATAACGGCTTTGATGTCAATGACGGGCAGGTGCGTGATCCATCCAGTATCTTACAGGAGCTGATTCAGCATCTGGCGCTGATTGTTGCCGCGCCGCAGCCCGAGTCCGCACTGAACCAGACCGTGAATATTGACGGGATTGAGGTGCCGGAGCAGTTACGTCAGCTGTACTGTGTGCACCGTTTACAGCCGTTTGATCCGCTCGGGTTTGAATCCAGCGAGATCATCCGCTTTCAGGACCAGTGGTATGCAGTGGCACAGCAGATCCGTCAGCCGGGTGGGCAGCGCAGTCACTGGGCCAATCAGCCTTATCCTTTATTGACTCAGGATTTGCAGGTGCTGGACAGCCAGCAATGGATTCAGGACATGATTTTCCCGGCGCGGCTGTATTTAAAAAGTGTCGGGGTGGAAAACCTACGTCCGGAACAGCGCAGCGATCAGGCCGAGCCGTTATTGCTGGATGGTTTGGGTCGCTATACCATCCGCGATTTTCTGAAACAGCAGCACGATACGCCCGATCCGGCACTGTTACAAGACCGCCTGCCGATTGGCAAAATTCGTGAAGGCAGCTGGACCATGAGTCTGGTCGAACAGCAGCAGCTACAGGCCCGCTTGCAGCACTATGCACCGAGTGAAACGACTATCACCCGACAGGTCTGGAAAGTGCGTCCTGACTTGCACATCCGCCTGACCCTGCCAAAACAGGGCGCCGAGCGCTGGGTTAGTCTGGAAGCGTCCAGTGCGCGTGCCAAACGCCGTACCGCACTCTGGCTGGAATATCTGCTCTGGCTGGCCTATCTGAATCTGGGTGATGGCGGCCAGCAGCATCAGCGGATTGTGGTATTTAGCGATGATACCGTCTGCTGTGAAGGGGTCAGTTCCAATCAGGCCAGACAGTGGCTGGAACACTGGTTTAAGGCTTGGGACTATGGCCAGCGCCAGCCCTTGGTACTGCCATCAGCCTTGCTGCTGAAAGTGGCGGAAAAAGGCAAGCAGCATGAATGGGAACCCGATGCCGAACAGCGTATGCAGCTGAAAGATCTGGAGGGGCTGTATAAGGACTGGAATGATTCAGGCCAGTTCAGTGCCTTTTCAGTGGCCGACAATGAAGCCTGTAAGCATCATCGTGACTGGCAGTTTATTTTGCAGGAGCAGGATGCCAGTTTATTATTGGTACATGCCTGTGAACAGTTTTCCTATGATTTATACCAGCCGATTTTCTGGCACCAGCAGACGCTTGAGGAGTAAATGATGGCCGCTACTCCACATTCTTCGCCACTATCTTTCCAGCCCATTACCGACATGCATTTCAAGGGGCTGCACTGGATTGAAGCTTCGGCTGGCACCGGCAAGACCTATACCTTATCCAGCCTGATTGTGCGGATTTTTCTGGAAGCCTATTTACCCCATCAGGTGGTGGCGACCACCTTTACCCGTGCCGCCGCGGCCGAGCTGAAAAGCCGGATTCGTGCACGTCTGGTTGAAACCCTACGTTATTTTGAACAGTGCCAGTCCTATACTGAAGCCGAACTGCAAGCCAAGGCCCAGACTGAGTCCGATCCGCTATTGCAAAAAGTGCTGGCGGATTATGCTGCCAAACCGGACTTTGCCCGTGACCGGCTCAAGCTGGTGATTGACCAGCTGGATGAACTGTTTGTGGGTACCTTAGACAGTTTTAGCCAGAAGTTGTTGCGAGAATTCAGTTTTGAATGTGGCAAGATTGAACGCGCCGATATTACTGATGATGCCAAAAGTTATGTGCATCAGCTGATTCATGATGTGCTGCGGCAATGGCTGCAGGCCCAGCCACAGCAGGTGGTGAATTATCTGCTGTTGCAAAAGAAACTCAAGCATGTCGACGCCTATGTGGGTATTGTTGAAAATACCCTGAATTTTGCCTCGGCCCAGTTTCGTGAAGTACCGGCGCCCGAACTGGATTTAAACCAGTTTGAAGCAGCCATTGATGAGTTGTTGCAGCTGGATCTGGCTGATGTCGACAGCCTAAGCGACTATTATCTGGAGCAGGGCCAGTACGCTGCATTGGTTGGGAAAAAGTGGCGCACCAATCAGCTGATGCAACACACCTTATGCGAGGCTTTGCCGGCATTACTAAAGGCGTTGTCCCAGCAACGTGGCTATGCCTTGTTTGCACCACATTTTGAAAAAACCTTAAAGCTGTGTACCGATTTATCCACCAAAAAAGTGCTGAACAAATGTCCGGACGAGGTGCTGACGCAGTTTGAACAGCATGCGGTGATTCAACGGCTGAAAGCCTTCTGCCAGCAGTTGCAGCAACTGCAACTGGATTTAGAGCTGCTGGATGCCTATCTCAAATACTATTTAAGCCGTGAAGTAAAAAAACGCCTGCCGCAGGTGTTGCAGCAAAAAGGTGAAACCACCTTTGCCCAGCAGATCCGCAGCCTGTCGGAAGCCTTGCAGGGCGAGCAGGGACTGCGTTTTGCCCAGTTTGTGCACAGTAAATATCCGCTGATTCTGGTCGATGAATTTCAGGATACCAACCAGGATCAGGACAGTATGCTGGCCAGTATCTGGCGTCATGCCCGCTATTATCAGCAGGGCTGCATGATTATGGTCGGTGATCCAAAACAGGCCATTTACGGTTTCCGCGGCGGTGATATGCTGACCTATAACAAGGCCCGGGCCGATGTGCAGGCCAAACAGGGGCGCCTGTATAGCCTGAAATACAATCATCGTTCTATTCCGGCTCTGGTGGAAGTGGTGGACGCCTTGTTCCAGCGCCAAATAGATTTTGGTGAAGAGGTGCAATATAGCCTGGTAGAAGCCGGACCTCGTCCCCATCCGGCCTTAATTGACGGGCAAGGGGAGAACCGGCAGCCCTTGCGCTGGTTAATGCTAGAAGACAAAAATAATGAAGCATTGCAGGTGGCCTGGAAAATTCGGGAGCTTTTAAATCAGGCGGCGCAGCAGCAGATCTATCTGCACAATGGTCAGGAGCGCAGCCCGCTAATTGAAGATGATATTGCGGTGCTGTCCAAAAACCATGACGGGCTGGACAAGGTGCAGTACGAGCTGGAGCGGCTCGGGATTCGGGTGAACCGTCCATCCAAACGCAGTGTGTTTGACAGCCAGATCGCCAAAGATGTGGGGGCGGTGCTGACCGCAATTATGCATCCTTATGATGAAGCCAAAGTCAAACGGGCCTTGTTAAGCCGCCTGCTGAATTTTAATTTACAGCGCTTACTGGAACTGGAGGCTCATCCGGCCGGCCTGAGCCAGTTTATGGATGATTTTGACTGCATCCGCAGCATCTGGTTTGAAAAAGGCTTTTTAAGTGCCTGGCAATATGCCCTGAACCTGTTTCAGGTCTGGGAGAATCTGGTCGCCCATCACAGCCGTGACAATGAACGGGTGGTGGTCAATCTGCGCCATTTAAGCGAACTGCTTAGCCAGCACAGCGAACATTATCAGGGTGCACAAACCCTGTATCAGTGGTATTTAAAACAGTTGCAGGCGCCAAGTGAACGCGAGTGGGAACTGGAGCGAAAACTGTCCAATGCCGCCGGGGTACAGCTGATGACCATCCACCAGTCCAAAGGGCTGGAATTTAAAGTGGTGTTTTTGCTGGGGGCTGATAAGGACTTTCGCGAGGTCAACAAAACCCTGAATTTCTCGACCATTCAGGCGGTCAATCCGCTGACCGGTCAAACCGAGCAGCAGCGTCTGATTGCGGTAAATGCAGCAGCCTTGCTCAGTGCAGAGGATCAACAGCAGCATCAGCTTCGGGCCGAAGCTGAGCAACGCCGTCTGTGGTATGTGGCGCTGACCCGGGCCAGCCATCGGGTCTATGCCATTTTGCAGGATCAGAGCGGCAAATCCTGTTCCGGTCTGGCTTTCTGGCGCGGTCAGGGCAGTGACGTTTTCCAGCATCCGCATTGTGGCGATGAAGCATTGCTGACTGAAAAGCCGCCAAAGCTGAAGCTGCAGCAGCATGAGCAGACGCTACCATTAACGGCAAAGACTTTCCCGCAGCAGCGTTTCTATCCGCGCAGTAAAACCAGTTTCAGTGCTCTGGCTCAGCATTTAAGCCGTAAACAGGCGATTGATGCGCTGGCGGCTCATATTGAGCAGCACAGCAGTGCCTCTGATGAACTGCATCAGCCAGTAGCGGTGGCTGATGTCGACATCCTGAATCAGCCGATTGCCTGGATTAAACGCCAGTTCCCGATGGGTACGCTGGCCGGTAATTTCCTGCATGAGATTTTTGAACACATTGATTTTCAGGATCAGCAGGACTGGCCGCTGGAAATCCAGCGCCGTTTTAAAAATGATTATCCTTCTTTGTGGCAGGAGCTGCAGGACAAGTTTAGTCAGGAATATCCGGAACATACGGAGGACATCTTGCTGAGCTGGCTGTCGGCTTGGCTGCTGGATGTGCTGAGTACACCGCTGCATCCGGGCTTTCAGTTAAAACAGCTGGCGCCCGAGCAGCATCTGGCAGAATTTCCGTTTTATCTGTCCTTGTCCGATCAGGTCTTGGCGATCAAGCGGATTCATCAGCTGTTTGATGAATATGGCATTCAGATGCTGGATTTTCATGATGCCAATTCGGCGCGCTATTTAACCGGTTCGATTGACCTGGTGTATTTTGATGGCCACCGTTACCATATTGCCGATTATAAAAGTAACTTTTTAGGCGCCGATCAGTCGCATTATCAGGCGGCCTCGGTGCAGGCCAGCATGTCACAGTCCAGTTACTGGCTGCAGGCCGGTCTGTATCTGGTGGCCCTGCATCGCTACCTGAAAGTCCATCTGGAAAATTACGATATTTATCAACATTTAGGTGGGGCCAGCTATTTGTATTTGCGCGGCATGAATGGTCAGGCCGGGCAGGGCGTGTACCATTGGAAACCGCCGGTCGAGTTTATTTTGCGACTGGATGCACTGTTGGGGAATCCAACTGTCGATCAACTGGGGAAAATTGCCTAAATCATTTAATAACATTTAAAGAAAGAATGATTTAGCATGTGGATAACTTTGAGGATAATAGTGTGGACAACCAGCGGACAGTTTTAGCAGCAACGCCTGAAACCCAAACCCCGGCATGGTTTGCGCTTTGGAGTAACTATCTTTTACAGGCGCCTTTTTTTCAGGCGGAAAAGCGAGAAGATTCCGCTAAAATCATCGCGCAGTTGCTGGAGGCTACTCTCAATGGTGACAGCTGTATAGCCGCTTCTGCCGAACAGGTGGCAGCGTTGGCCAATCTGGTCGGTTTCGGTTCTGAACCGGGTTCGGTGGCGCCGTTTATTTATGACCAGCAGCATTTATACCTGTACCGTTATTGGGCGCTGGAGTCGGCGCTGGCACAGCAGGTGGCACGCTTAAAACAGCAAGCTGTTACGGCGGTAGATGTGTCGGACTATCTGCATTTATTGGAAGACCAGCACCAGCAGCAGGCGCTCAAAATGACCGCGACTACCGCTTTTAACCTGATTACGGGCGGCCCGGGTACCGGTAAAACCTATACTTTGGCGCGGATTATTGCCGTGCTAAACCAGGCCTTGCCGGAAATCCGGATTGCCATGGCGGCCCCGACCGGAAAAGCCGCGCAGCGTATGAAAGAAGCACTGCAGAATTCCTTTGATGATCCGAAAATTGCCAATCTGGTCAGTGACGATCTCAAACGCCTGACCCCGATTACCATCCACCGGCTTTTGGGCCTTGGCAACCGGCAGCAGCCACGTTTTCATGCCCGGCAGCCGTTGCCTTATGACCTGATTGTGATTGATGAAGCTTCCATGCTGGACCTGAATCTGGCCAGCATGCTGTTCAATGCCATTGCTGAACAGACCCGGGTGATTTTACTTGGGGATGCGCAGCAGCTGGCGTCGGTCGATGTTGGTTCGGTGCTGGCCGATTTACAGCAGGTGCCGGCACTGGCAGATAATCATGTGCATCTGGTCACCAGTCGCCGTTTTAAAGCCGGTGCCTTAATTGGTGAAATGGCCCGCTTTATTCAGCAGCAAACGGCTGAACAGCCGGCCGCGCAAATCTTGCAGCAGTTTGCCGCACAGCTGGTGCAGCCGGGCGAATTACAGGCCGTAACTTTAACGCAGGACATGGCCGATGTACTGCAACTGGAATATTTACCCGATGAAGCCCCGGATCCCATAGCCGGGCAGGGCTATTATGACAAACTGATGCTGGGCTATCAGGGCTATGTGCACAGCCTAAAACAGTATTTACAGGCCGATGATCCGGACGCGGTGGTGGCGCAGGTGGTGAAAGCCTTTGACCAGTATCGGATTCTGACTGCAATTCGGCATGGTGGCTTGGGCTTGCAACAGCTGAACATGCAGATTGAGCAGCGTTTGTTGCAGCAACTGGTTCTGGACGTGGCCAAGCAGGGCGACTGGTATGTCGGCCGGCCGGTAATGATGACCTATAACGACTATCAGCTCGGCCTGTCCAACGGTGATATTGGCCTGTGTCTGCAACGTCTGCGTGAGGGCAACCGGCAGTTTGAAGTGTATTTCCCGAGTCTGGATAAATGGGTGCCAGCCACACGCTTGCCAAAAAATATTGAAACCGCATTTGCTCTGACCATTCATAAATCTCAAGGTTCGGAGTTTCAGCATGTGGCGGTGGTGCTGGATCAGGCCGCGCAGAATCTGCTGAGCAAGGAACTGATCTATACCGCCATTACCCGGGCCAAATCGGTGGTGAGTTTACTGGCCGACCGGCAGGCGCTGGTACAGGCCTTAACCGTGAAAACCAGCCGTAACAGTGGTGTGTTAGAAAAAGTAAATGAACATTTGTCATTATAAAGTTGGCATAAATAAACCCGGCCGTTGTAAGAAAATGCTTACAACGATTCGAGAAATTTGCGCATAGAGCTTTGCCTGAGTTTTTGAGAAGATGACTTCACACAAAAGCTCAACACGGAAAGTTGAGGAAAATCGCAAAACCAGAATAAGAAAGTCGAGAGACAGCGAGCTTACATTGAAGTAGGTGAAAAAAAGAGGAAACTTACAGCCGCTAAGCCTTGTAGTTTTGGGAGAGACTACAGGGCTTTTTTATTGGCAGTTCAAAATCAAAAAAATGAAGCGTCATTCATCGACGTAAGCGAAAACGTACAAGGAGAGAGGTAATTATCTGCTTCTTTCCCCAAGGGCTTGTGGCAAAATCTATCACATAAGGAAAGCCAATTAAAACAGGGAATGTTGATTAGAAGAAGGCCAAAGCCTCGCTATACATCACAATAAATAAAATTAGAACAACCAAAAAAGAAGAAACTACAGCGCAAAAAATAGCCCGGGAATTTATTCCCGGGCTATTTTTATTCCATCTTGGCTTATTTGCGTTTCATCATCCCGGATTTCTCTTTGGTGTTTTATGAATAGAATCAATCCTCCGGGTAGACGCTGCATCATTCATGTGACATCGCATCGGATAATTCATGGCTTTTTCGCGTTGTGTTTTGCAATTTAAGCGGTTTTGTCTTAAAATAATGCACTTGCTGTAGTGATGCACGGCAGTCAGACAGATGCTTGACATCGGTTTGATTTTTATCAAGGTATTTTATAAGCATCTCGGAGAAATCGAATGGCTTTAACAAACGCAGATCGCGCAGAGATCATCGCTAAATTTGCTCGTGCTGAAAACGACACTGGTTCACCAGAAGTTCAAGTAGCTCTTTTAACTGCTCAAATCAATGACTTACAAGGTCACTTCAAAGAGCACAAACACGACCACCATAGCCGTCGCGGTCTGATCCGTATGGTTAACCAACGTCGTAAATTATTAGACTACTTAAACGGTAAAGATCACGGTCGTTATGTTGCGTTGATCGGTGCTTTAGGTTTACGTCGTTAATTCGATTTAGACTTTTATTTTCGGGTTATTGCATGCGTTGCGCTGTATGTCTGAAAACTAAAGTGTACCCGGCGTTGACCGGGTAATTAAGAAGGGGCGATTGTTTCGCTCCTTCTTTGTGTTTAAAAAACCTATATTTCTAGTGAGGTCGGCTTCTAAGCTTTGTCATTTACTTGAACCTGAGTCGTGAATGCCAAACCTTAGGGGTCTCCACTAGAATAAAATCAGGAAACAAAAATACATGTCAATGTTTAATATTATTCGTAAAGAATTCCAATATGGTCAGTACAACGTGGTACTGGAAACCGGTCGTGTTGCACGTCAGGCCAACTCGGTTTTAATCACCATGGGTGGTGTATCGGTACTGGTGGCGGTAGTTGCACAGCCAACAGCAAAAGCCGGTCAGGACTTTTTCCCACTAACCGTAAACTATCAAGAAAAGCAATACGCTGCTGGCCGTATTCCGGGTGGTTATGGCAAACGTGAAGGCCGTGCGTCTGAGGCAGAAACTTTAATTTCACGTCTTATTGACCGTCCAATTCGTCCATTGTTCCCGGAAGGTTATTACAACGAAATCCAGGTAACAGCAACAGTTGTCTCTTCTGACAAAACCATGGAAGCGGATATTGCTGCCATGTTAGGTACTTCAGCAGCACTGGCAATTGCGGGTACACCGTTCCGTGGCCCAATTGGTGCAGCACGTGTAGGTTTAATCAACGGTGAATACATCCTGAACCCGAACCACGAACAGCTGGCACAGTCTGACCTTGACCTTGTGGTTGCAGGTACAGAAGCTGCAGTACTGATGGTTGAATCTGAAGCGAAAGAACTGTCTGAAGACCAGATGCTGGGCGCAGTGTTATTCGGTCATGACGAAATGCAAATTGCGATTCAGGCGATTAATGAATTTGCAGCAGCGGCTGGCGCAACTGAGTCAACCTGGACTGCACCAGAGAAAAATGAAGACCTTCGCGCGAAATTAAAAGAAGCGTTTGAAGCGAAAATCTCTGAAGCCTATACCATTGCAATCAAACAAGACCGTTATGCTGCTTTGGATGCATTGCAAGCAGAGGCGGTTGCGCAGTTCGTACCTGAAGAAGATGTAGATGGCATCGCAGATGACCTGAATGAACTGTTTGAAGATCTGAAATACCGCACTGTACGTGACAACATCCTGTCTGGTAAGCCGCGTATTGATGGTCGTGACACCAAAACTGTACGTGCGTTAGATGTACAGGTGGGCGTTCTTGATCGTGCTCACGGTTCTGCGCTGTTCACCCGTGGTGAAACACAGGCGTTGGTAACAACGACTCTTGGTAACACCCGTGATGCATTAATGGTTGATACCCTGGCTGGAACCAAAACTGACAACTTCATGTTGCACTACAACTTCCCGGCTTACTCGGTTGGTGAAACGGGTCGTGAGTCTGGTCCTAAACGTCGTGAAATCGGTCACGGTCGTCTGGCACGTCGTGGTGTACAAGCGGTTCTTCCAGCTGCTGACCGCTTCCCGTACGTAATCCGTATTGTATCGGACATTACTGAATCGAACGGTTCATCTTCTATGGCGTCTGTATGTGGTGCATCTCTGTCACTGATGGATGCCGGTGTTCCACTAAAAGCACCAGTTGCGGGTATCGCGATGGGTCTGGTCAAAGAAGGCGAGCGTTTCGCAGTGCTTTCTGACATCCTGGGTGACGAAGACCACCTGGGCGACATGGACTTTAAAGTTGCCGGTTCTGCCAACGGTATTACTGCGCTGCAAATGGACATCAAAATCGAAGGGATCACTGAAGAGATCATGGAAGTGGCATTGAACCAGGCTTATACCGGTCGTATGCACATCCTGAACGAAATGAACAAAGTGATTTCACGTGCACGTCCAGAAATTTCAATGCATGCGCCTACCTTCCAGGTCATTACCATCAACCCGGACAAAATCCGTGACGTGATTGGTAAAGGCGGCGCGACCATTCGTCAAATCACTGAAGAAACCAAAGCGGCAATTGATATTGAAGACAACGGTACCGTTCGCGTATTTGGTGAAACCAAAGCAGCTGCACAAGCGGCTATTGCCAAAATTCAGGCTTTAACTGCTGAAGTTGAACCAGGCAAAATCTACGCCGGTAAAGTAATTCGTATTGTTGAATTCGGTGCCTTCGTAAACATCATGCCGGGTACAGATGGTCTGCTGCACATTTCTCAAATTTCAAATGAGCGTGTAGCTAACGTGACTGACGTACTGAAAGAAGGCCAGGAAGTGAAAGTCCAGGTTGCAGATGTCGACAACCGTGGCCGTATCAAGTTAACCATGAAAGACATTGATCAGGCTTAATTTCAGGCCCTGATGAATTGAAAAAGCCCGCTTTATGAAGCGGGCTTTTTTATGGCATGATCGCAAAATAAAATGACAGGAATGTGGATGCACGCGGATGCAACAGTATTATTTTTCCCTCCATGACACCACACAACAGTTATTTCTGCATCGGGGGCCGGCCGCCGAGGCAGAATTTATCTGGCTGGATTATACCCGGGAAGATGTACGCCAGCATCCGGAACAGTGGCAGCAACAGGTACTGCAGCACACCCAGCTGTGGCTGAATGAATATCATCTGCGAGATATTTTAAATCTGGAACATCCCTGTAATTTCGACAGTCTGGAAGATTATGACCTGCTGATTTTCCGCAAACTGATTACTCCGGATGATCAGATTCATAATTTTAATGACGAGGCACATGAGCATGTGTTTGGCTTAAGCACCACACCGGTCAGTTTTATTCTGACCCCGCAGGTGCTTATTACGGTGCGTGAGCAGGGCAATAAAGCCATCGAAAATTATATTGCCCGTTTAGATACCATTTTAAGCCGGCCGGCTGAAGAGCAGAATAAACCGAAAAAACTGGCGACCTCGCCTCTAGATTTGGCCTTACGTTTACTGAATAGTATGGTCGATGACTATTTAAACCTGCGCCATCCTTTAACCCGCCGGGTCGAGTTTTGGCAGCGTGAGCTGTTGCAGGGTCATCGCCGTTTTAACCAGTGGCATCAGTTGCTACAGGAAAATATGGCGTTTCAACATGTGGAAAATCTGTGTGAAGAACAGATTGATACCTTGCAGGAACTGCGCGATGAAATTGTCGAAAACTATCTGCATTTAAAAGGCAAGAAACGCAGTGAAAAACAGGAAATCATGCTGGTGCGGGTAGATGACTTAAGCAGCCATGTGGCCCGCATCCAGAAACATACCTTGCGTTTAAGAAGTGCCATTCAGGCGGCCATTGACCTGCATTTTTCTGCCATTGCCAACCAGACCAATGAAAATATGCGGATTCTGGCGATTATTACCGCGGTATTTGCGCCGTTAACCCTGTTAACCGGAATTTACGGCATGAATTTTGTGATGATTCCGGGGCTGGATTCACCCTATGCTTTCTGGGTGATGCTTGGCACCATGCTTATTACCACCTTGTTGCTGCTGTATTATTTTTATCGGCGGCATATGGTGGGACGCGGTGAAAAAAGTGTGCTGGACATGCTTTCGCAGCGGCCGGATCCGACCCGGATGGACCTGTTCTGGTTTCTGGATTATGTGCCTGGCAAGCCATTACTGCCGGAAGGTCAGAACGCTCTTCGAGATTCTCAGCTTAAACCAAAATAATGCAGCCTTCATTTGCCTGCCCGAAAGAAAGCATCTGCTTTCTTTCGGGCAGCGTGCAGATTTCATCGCACTGCAATAAAAACCGGTTAAGGTGAAGATAAAGGATTTTGCTGGGCCTGCTGCAAAAGCTGATAAATCTGATCTTTCAGTTTTAATTTTTTGCGTTTCAGCGCCTCGATATCATCATTAATCTGATGAACCGGATCAAGCTCGAGCTGGCTGATTTTCCGGTCCAGATGTTCATGATCTTCAAACAGGCGCGCAAAATGTGGATTGTCTTCGCGCAGTTGTTGCATTAATTCCCGAAACTCCGGGAACATGAGTTTGACCTTTTTGTTGCATTCTTTTGTTTTCATTGCGACCGTCTATTTTCCCAAAAATAAAGAGAGGGAAATACGCAGATTTCCCTGTAGAGAGTAAATGGCGTGGTGCCTAGCTTTGTCTTAAATGCAGATGTTTGACTTCTTTGCGCAAATTTTGCAGCTCATCAATCAGGTCGAGCATCATGGCGACGGCAGAAAAGCTGGCATTAAAATCACGTTGCAGGCGATAGGCCTGGCGGGCACGAGAGACATCTTCCCCAAAAAACTGGTGAATCCGTTCTTCCGGACGTGAAGGGAGAATATCATATTCTAAAAGCTGTAATACCCATTCCGGGCTTTGACCACAAGCTTCAGCAAAATGCTCTAAATCAAAAGATACGCGCTCATCTATAATTTCAGCTTGTGGGCGACCAGACTGGGAGTTTTCGCGATATTGGATCGTGGTCATGGCTTACTCCTTTTAGCTTGAACTTGTTAAAACAAGGAAGAGCAGATGCATGGGTTGTTCTATCGCAATTTCGGGTCTATGCGCTGCGCTCTTGTTGTTTTATCTGAAGGATTAATTTTATTTAAAACCATATTTCAGCATTTGGCTGTTTTGTTTGGTATTCCTTTGTGCTTGAAACGTAGCCTCGCTTGCTTTTTCGCCATTTTTCTGGCGTCAAGGATGCTCAGCAGGCCTACTTTCAGCTAATCTTCAGTTTAAATAAACTGTTTAAATTTTATTCATTATTCAGGCTTTCGAGAGCGACGGACAGAGGGTAGAGTAACTATATTGTTTCAAATTATGTCCATATTATGGAGATAAACTAAAGGCTTCCGTAGAAGCCTCTTGTAAACTTGTTGAAGAATCAGTATTTAATCCAGGTCACACTACGACCAATCACGGAAACACCGACATAGCCGCGCAAGGTCAGGCGTTTACCGTTGGCACTTAGGCGTGCCTTGCCTTTATAGACTTTGCCGCCAATCGGGTCGAGTACACTGCCTTGCACAAACTGTAACGGGTTTTTTGGATCCTGCTTAAAGCCCCAGATAAATGGCAAGCCGATAAACGGTTTGTTTTTAAGTTGACCCGGACATTGGTGGCAAATATTCATTTTTTCTGCGCCCGGAATGTTGCGGGTTTCAACAATAATACCTTCATAGGTGCCATCTGGCTTTTTACGGATTTCGACATCGGCACGGGAATAACTGGTACGGTCATCAATTGTTTTCCATTTCCCCACCAATGGATCATTCTCTGCGAAAGATACGCCTGAAACTGTTGCCAAAAGCAATCCAGCAAAAATCCCTGTAAATCCCTTTTTCATGATTATTATCCCACAACGCAATGCGCGTTATTAAAATTAGAGTAAAGTACCTAATTCTATAGAAGAAAATACTGTTAAATCAATGAAATAATAAGTGAAAGCGATCACAATAAGATGAGAAACCATTAAATAGTTGCAACTATTGCACACGCTTGAATTCATCAGTCAGGTTATACAAAGAATGTGTGCTTGCGCTAGATGAATAAAGCGGTACGGTTTGTGTAACCCAGTCGCTTAAAAAAGATGAGTAACAGCTTGAGCGAGATTGATGCTGAGTTCAGTAAAAAGCGTGCGCTATTTGAAGCTATATCTACAGCGCAAAAAGCTTGAATAAACGTATGAAACTGAACATAAAAAAAGAGACCAAACCGTTCTCCGGTTTGATCTCTTGGTAGTCTTGAATCTTGCGGCCTAGCTTAGGTGTTCACCAAACAGGCCAAGTGCTTCTTCTGCAGTAAACTGATAACGTGCATTACAGAACTGGCAATCCATCACAATCGGGTTTTGATGTTCCAAGGTTTCGCGTACTGCATTGGCCCCAATCTGGGTCAGTGCCGTAGCACAGCGTTCTTTGGAACAGGTGCAGCCAAATTTAAGATGCTCGACTTCTGGCAGACGTACTTCTTCTTCGTTGTACAGACGGTACAATACTTCCTGAACTTCCAGATCGGTCAGTTCGCTGGTTTTCAGGGTTTCAGTCAGCATGGTCAGACGTGGCCATAAATCTTCATCTACACGTTGCTGTTCTTCTTCGCTATTTCGCGGTAACAGCTGAATCAGTAAACCGCCAGAACGCTGGTCGTTGCTGGCCAGTACAATGCGGGTTGGAATTTGTGCAGATAAATCATAGTACTGCATCAGGCAGCCGGCCAGGTTTGGCTTGTCTAAAGGCACAATACCCTGATAACGCTCACCAAATTCCGGTTCAATATTAATAAACAGCACCGGATTGACCAGGGTTTTGAGTACCGTGCTGCTGTCTTCAGCCTGCTGGAAATGTGGATCTGGTTCATAATCTGCCAAAGCACGAATTTCACCCAGATGATTACATTCGGCCATTGCCCATTTAAAGGTGCCGCTGGCCTGAATTTGCAGGCTAATCCGACCTTTAATTTTTAAGGTACTGGCCAGCAAAGCGGTGGCACTGAGCATTTCTCCCAAAAGGACCTGGATGGCAGGCGCATAGTCACGTTGGGCCAAAATGGTTTGCAGGGCTTCTTCAAGATGAACAATCTCACCGCGGACAGGGCTATCTTCAATAAAAAAGCGTTGGCGTAAATCAGACATAAAATTCTCCATAACCCTGCATTAATGGTGATGATATTGTAAATCACAAGTCAGTTTGATTCATTACGTGTTACATCAATATGATGGTTTTGTAGTGAACGCTTTAAATCTACACCGGTCGGGCTTTCCCGGACCTGGGCATCATTCTCGAACAGGTGCTCCAGCTCGGCCAGTGCATTGCGATGAGTTTCATAGATTTTTTGCTCATCGGTATAAATATTCTGCTGCTGGGCCAGTAATTTTTCATCATAACTGCGAAACAATTCGATACTCTTGTAAGCATCTTCTTCAGCAATACCCTGGTCGCGTAGCGCGCAATAGGCCATGCCTAAAGAAGATAAATAGGTTTCGCGCCAGATGTGTTCAACGCCTAAATCCCGCAATAAATGCACATGATGGCGGTCACGGGCACGCACCAGCAGTTTGAGCTGCGGATAATTCAGGCGGATATGCCGGGCCACATTCATCGAGTCTTCAATATCATCAATGGCCAGAATAAAGGTCTTGGCATGTTCAATCCCGGCGGCACGTAAAATATCGGGCTGGGTGGCATCGCCATAATAGACTTTACCGCCATAATTGCGCACAAAATCAACTTTATCCAGGTTGCTGTCAATGGCGGTATAGGGTAGGTGCTGCAAATAGGCCACCCGTGCAATAATCTGCCCAACCCGGCCAAAACCGGCAATAATCAGCGCTGGATGCGCATCGGGAATCTGGTCATATTCCGGCGTCTTGTCCTGATTCAGACGCGGAATCACCTGGCTGGTCATGAACCAGTACAGCACCGGGGTTAGCACCATCGACAGGGTCACCATCAGGGTAATCGGCTCTAAAATGGCCTGTGCCACCACTTTTTCTGTTAAGGCAACCTGTAACACCACAAAGGCAAATTCACCGCCTTGCGCCAGACAGGTGGCCAGTAGCAAACTGTTTTGCCAGGAATATTTAAAATACCGGGCAATTGCGGTCAGGGAAATAAATTTCACCAACAGCAGTACTAAGGCGCCGCCGAGAATGAACAGTGGACTGTCGATCAGCAGGGACATCTGAGTGGTCATCCCCACGGTCATGAAAAACAGGCCGAGCAATAGTCCTTTAAACGGTGCAATACTGGCTTCCAGTTCATGTCGGAATTCGGAATCGGCCAGTAGCACCCCGGTCAGGAAGGCGCCAAGCGTGGTGCTAATCCCCAAGACATCCATCAGGCAAACCACCGCCAGCACAATAAACAGGCCGACCGCGGTAATCAGCTCATGCGCGCCGGTTTTGGCAACAAAACGGAAAAACGGGCGCATGAGATAACGGCTAAATAAAAACAGTCCGCTAAAGGTAGCTAAAATCGCAGCAAAATAGGCCAGCCCATGATGGGTCGATTCAGTACCGGCCAGCAAGGGAATAATCGCAATTAATGGAATGGCGGCGATATCCTGAAACAGCAGAATCGAAAAAGACTGCTGGCCATAACTGCTGTTCAGCTGCTGTTTTTCATTTAAAAGTTGCAGCACAAAGGCGGTTGAGGACAGGGCCAGGGCAAAACCAATAATCAGGCTGGCGGCAATCTGCTGCTGCAAACTGAAAAACACTAGAATCGCCAGTAACAGGCCAGTCACGGCCACCTGCGCGCTGCCCATGACAAAAATTGACTGACGCATTTGCCAAAGCCGCTGGGGTCTGAGTTCCAGACCAATAATGAACATCAGTAAAATGACGCCAAATTCAGCTAATTCCTGAATGGCTTCCGGGTCGCTGGCGATATTGAACACACTCGGGCCCAATAAAATACCGGTAAACAGATAGCCGAGTACGGTGGCAATCCCAAAACGCTTGAGCAGCGGAACCAGTAATAAAGAAGCACCCAGAAACAGGGTGATTTGCAGCAGTAACGACATCGACAATCCTAGGAGTTATGGTGCCCTCAGGCTGCAGCCAAAGTCAGTGGTTAACTGAATTCCTGAGGGTCTATATCTAAGCTAAGTTTCATATTTGATGGCTTGTGATGCAACATATTTTGCCACCATGCACGTAGATAAAAATGTAAACGGGCGCGATCTTGCGACAACAGCACCAGATGCGCCTGATAGCGGCCGGCCTTGCGTTCCATTGGCGCCGGAATCGGTCCCCAGATATCAATTAAATGTTCAGAATTTTCTCGCAGCCACTGGGCATGTTGCTGTAAAAACTGCTGGTTCTGTTCCTGACTTTTGGATTCGCAGCGAATCAGGGCGGTATAGCGAAACGGGGGTAGCAGGGCGGCCTGACGTTCTTTTAAGGTTTGCCGGGCAAAGGCACGATAATCCTGCTCGACCAGGGTGCTCAGCAGCGGATGGTCAGGACGCAGGGTCTGTAAATAGACATCGCCTTTATGTTCACCGCGGCCGGCACGACCGGCCACCTGCACAATCAGCTGCGCAGTCCGCTCTGGCGCCCGGATATCAACACTTAACAGGCCGGCATCAATATCTAAAATCGCTACTAAGGTGACATAAGGAAAATGATGCCCTTTGGCCAGCATTTGGGTGCCAAGCAGAATCAGTGGCTGGCTGGTTTGAATGCGGTCATAAATTTTTTGCCAGCTGCCGACGCGGCTGGTGGAATCGCGGTCTACCCGCACCACCTCATAGTCCGGGATCAGCTGTTGCAGGTTTTCTTCAACCTTGGCTGTACCCATGCCCAGGGTTTTCAGTTCATTATGCTGGCACTGCGGGCATTGCTCCGGCTTGCGTTGAATAGTGCCACAATGATGACAATGCAGATGGGTATATGGACTATGATGCAGGGTAAAGTTGGCATCACAGTGTGGGCATTGTGCCTGCCAGCCGCAGCTGTCACAGACCAGCACCGGTGCATAACCACGGCGGTTTAAGAAAATCAGCACCTGTTCTTTTTTCTGCAGGCGTTTTTTGATTTCCTGAATCAGCAGCAGGCTTAGACCTTGCTGCTTTTGCGCAACTTTTAAATCAATGATGTGAATTTTCGGCATCAGTGCCGGGCCGGCACGCTGGTTCAGTTCCAGACGGATCATTTTACCCTGTTCCGTTAAGGCATAGCTGTCAATGCTGGGCGTGGCCGAACCGAGAATCACCGGGCAGTGTTCTAAATGAGCACGGTATAAGGCCACATCGCGGGCATGGTAACGAAAGCCTTCCTGCTGTTTAAATGACAGGTCGTGTTCTTCATCCAGAATAATCAGCCCCAAATTGGGCAGCGGGGTATAAATTGCCGAGCGCGTACCAAGAATAATGGAGGCTTTGCCGGTCTGGGCGGCCTGCCAGGCCTGCAGACGTTTGCTGTCATTTAAACCGGAATGCAGCAGCGCAATATGACAGTGAAAACGTGACTGGAAGCGGCTAATGGTTTGAGGAGTCAGGCCAATTTCCGGCACCAGCACCAATACCTGTTTACCCTGTTTTAGCACCTCTTGCATGATCTGCAGATAGACTTCGGTTTTACCACTACCGGTCAGACCATCGAGTAAAAAGGCCTGATAACGATGCTGCGCTTTCAGTACGGTTTCAATGGCCCGTTTCTGGTCACTGTTCGGGGTTAACGGCATTTGCGCCAGCGTCATTGGCACCGGGCTAAAATCCTGCTGCTCCAGATCGCAATAGCAAATCTGCTTTTTTTCCAGCGCTTTTAAGGTTGCAGTTTCAATACCGGCCAGATTCAGGATATTTTCTGAAGTCCCGCTCGGATGCAGCTTCAGGACTTTATAGGCCTCCTGCTGCTTCTCGGAGCGCTTCAGTTTGGCTTCGGCCTGATCATCCAGTAGTTTCCACATTCGTGCCAGTAAATTATACGGGCGTCCCTGACGTAACAGGCTGGGCAGGGCGCTATGCATCACTTCGCCAATCGGAAACTGATAATACTGCGCCGACCATGTCAACAAAGTTAAAACTTTCTGATCTAGAATCGGCTGCTGGTCGAGCAGCTCGCTAATGGCTTTCAGTTTAATCTTGGGGTCAAGCGGATGATCGGGCGGGAGTTTTTCAATAATGATGCCCACCAGATTCTGCCGGCCAAAGGACACCAGCACCCGCGCGCCAACGGCAGCCTGCTGATATTCAGCCGCACTGAGCATATAGTCAAACCCGTCATACAGATAGACCGGAACAGCTACACGAACACGGTAGATGGGGGCGGGATGGACGGGCGAATTTGGCATAACAGCGGGTCTGCTTCCTGATGAAAATGTCGTCGTGCTCGATCTGGAGTTATGATAGAGTGAGCAAATAATTTATATCTCAGAATATGAATGATTTTGGTGGTGAGACGCAACTGCGTTGAATAATTTTTTGGAAAATTAGAGCATTACAATGCCTGCATATCAGTTTACAGCCCTTGATGCATCAGGAAAGCAGCAAAAAGGGGTTTTAGAAGGGGATTCTGCACGGCAGATTCGTCAGCAATTGCGTGACAAGGCCCTTATCCCGATTAGCGTTGATCCGGTAGAACAAAAACAGAAGCATCAGGCCCAGCGCTGGTTCCAGAAAAAAATGACCGCTTATGATCTGGCCTTAATGACCCGGCAGCTGTCGGTACTGGTGGCCGCAGCCATTCCGCTGGAAGAAGCCTTGCGCGCCGTGGCCAAGCAAAGTGAAAAAGTCCATGTGCAGAATTTATTGCTGTCGGTACGCTCCAAGGTTTTAGAAGGATATTCACTGGCCAATGCCTTACAGCAGTCGGGGCATTTTCCGGATTTATATATTGCCACCATTGCCGCCGGGGAACGTTCTGGACATCTGGATTTAATTCTGGACCAGCTGTCGGACTACACCGAAAACCGCTTTGCCATGCAGAAAAAAGTGCAAGGCGCGATGATTTATCCAATTATTTTAATGCTGATGTCCTTTGCCATTGTGATGGGGCTGATGACCTATGTGGTGCCGGATATTGTCAAAACCTTTGATCAGGACAAAGGCGCCTTGCCGTGGATTACCGTGGCGTTAATGCAAGCCAGTGATTTTATCCGTCTGGCCTGGCCCTTTTTGCTGGTCGGGACGATTCTGGGCATCTTCCTGTTGGTCCGCTTTTTAAAAACCTCGGCCGGCCATTATGCATTTGATCGTTTAACCCTCAAACTGCCACTATTTGGTAAACTGTCACGTGGTATAAACGCAGCACGTTTTGCCAGCACCCTGTCGATTCTGACCCAGTCCGGTGTACCATTGGTTGATGCCTTAAAAATTGGCGCTGCGGTCAGCAGTAACTGGGTGATCCGCGATTCGGTTAATCTGGCGGCCGAGAAAGTCACCGAAGGGGGGAACTTGGGCACCCAGCTGGAGCGCAGTGGTTATTTCCCGCCGATGATGGTACAAATGATTAAAAGTGGTGAAGCATCGGGTGAGCTCGACCGGATGCTGGAGCGCGCATCGACCATGCAGGATCGGGAGGTGACCACGCTCATCTCGACCTTACTGGCGCTGCTGGAGCCCTTAATGCTGGTGCTGATGGCCAGTATTGTGCTGGTGATTGTGATTGCGGTGATGCTGCCTATTGTCAATATGAATAATATGATTTAAATCGAGACCCATTGAAGATAACAAATGATGAAAGATTCAAGAGAGAACCTGATGCAACGGAAATCCTATTCGAATAAACAGGCCGGTTTTACCCTCATTGAAGTAATGGTGGTGATTGTCATTTTAGGCGTGCTGGCGGCGCTAATTGTCCCGAACGTGATGGGCCGTGGTGAAAAAGCCAAAGTCGATACCACCGCAATTACCTTAAAAGGTGTGGCCGGCGCGCTGGATCAATACAAGCTGGACAATGGCCGTTATCCATCCATGCAGGATGGCGGTTTAGATGCGCTGGTCAATCAGCCCGCGTCAGCTAAAAACTGGTTGCCGGGTGGTTATGTCAAAGGCGGTTATCCAAAAGACAGCTGGGACAATGACATTCAATATGTAATTCCAGGCTCTGAAGGTCGCGCTTTTGACCTGTATTCTTTTGGTGCAGATGGTCAGCAGGGCGGTGAAGGCACCGATGCCGATATTTATTATCAGCCTTAAGCCGGCTTGATTATAAATGCCGTGATGGAATATATCACTTCACCTGATTGGACTATTCAATTAAAGGTGAAGTGATAATAGCTCTTAATTATAAAAAATATACTAATATATTGATAAATATAGATTTAAGATAATCTTCCAGATTTGAGATTCATAATAAGAATTATTCCCAACAGTACTGATTACAATAATCCTGGGAATGTGGAGCAATATCATCTATTTATTTCATTAAAACCGTTCATAATAAGTCAAAAGGCACATATTTGTCTGGAGGATGGTATGAAAGCATTAATCTTGTCGGATGAAATTAACCAGTTTCACTGGACGATGCTGAAGTCTGTTCTGCTGATTTTAAGCCTGCTTCCCTTGAGTCAGGGCTTTTTGCATCTCTGGCAAAGCACCGAAGGCAGCAGCCAGATTATGGTCGGTTTCTTCGCCCTGAGCCTGATGAGCTCGTGCTTGCTCTTAAGTTTCTGGTCGGCGCTACAAGCCACTATTTTAAAACTAGAACCAGAACAGGCCTCTTGCTTTGAGCAGGCAGTGGTAAAAGTCTATCGTTATTTGCCGATGCTCTCTCTGGCGGCGATGCTGTCCTATCTGGTGACCCAGCTTTAAATATAGACAAAATAAAAAAAACCGAGGCATGCACCTCGGTTTTTTTATTACGCCTCCCTTTTACAAAGGGTGAGAAGCACTGCTTCGCAAGGGAGGGATTTATAAAGTTAATCCCCTTAACCCCCCTTTGATAAAGGGGGACTTCATAGGCGAATTATCTTCTCGACTTAAAGCTGACATCGACCTTACGTGGACGATAGATCCAGCCCAAAATCAGCAACAGGAAGGAGAAGATCAGCACCGGCCAATCACTAAGGCGAGTATACAAGGTCTGGCCCTGCATTGCCGGTAACTCACCGCGCAGCACTGCTTCCTGATCAATTGGAGCCTGCTGCACAATATGGCCCTGATGGTCAATAAAGGCGGTCACACCGGTATTGGTGGCCCGAATAAACCAGCGGCCATTTTCTTTGGCACGCATCTGCACCATCTGTAAATGCTGCCACGGGCCGGCTGTACCGGTAAACCAGGCATCATTGGACACAGTCACCAGAAAATCACTCTGGCTGGCATTACGACGGGTCAGATTCGGATAGGCCACTTCATAACAGATGGCTGCACCCAACGGTAAGTTATGAATCATCAGCGGTTTTTGCTCTTTGGCACCGCGCGAAAAACCACTCATGGATGGATCATTCTGCAAGGCCGGCAAGACCCAGCTTAACAGGCCGGATAAAGGAATATATTCACCAAATGGCACCAGGCGCTGTTTCTTGTATAAGCCTTCTGAATCTGTACCGGTGGCCATAATACTGTTGTAGTACATCGACTGGCCATTTTGCTGCGATTCAGGCAGGTCCCAATACGGAATACCGGTGACCCAGGCACTTCCCGATTTTTCCGCCTCGGTTTTCATGGCGGCTAAAAACGGTTCGATATCGGTCTGGAACATTGGAATGGAAGATTCTGGCCAGACAATCAGGTCGCGGCCCCATTCGGTGCGGGTCAGTTCGCTGTAGATTAACAGGGTTTTCAGTTGATATTCGGTCAGCCATTTCAGGTCTTGTGGAATATTGCCCTGAATCAAGGACACGGACAGCGGCGGTTCATCTTTCTCGCTGACAAAACTGAGCTGGGAAGCACCCCAAGCACCGGCCAGGAGCAGCAATGACGGCACCAGCCAGAAGATGCGTTTATTCAGAATTTCCACCAGCGCACAGGCCAGAATAATGGCCACAAACGACACCCCGAACACCCCGAATAAAGGCGCATAGCTGTCCAGAAAACGCTCGGTAAAGGCATAGCCGACAAATAGCCACGGGAAACCGGTAAATACCCAGGTTTTGGCCCATTCAAAGAACACCCACAGCGGCGCAAAAGTTAGCGGCGTTTCCGGGAAGAAGCGGCGATACAGCCAGGTTTGAATGGCGGTAAACAGCCCCATGGCCAAGGCCATAATCGCAATCATCAGCACGCTTAAAATGGCCGGGGTATATCCATAGACATGAATGGAGGTATATAGCCAGAAGGCACCGACAAACCACAGGCCAATACCGTAGGCCCAGCCAATAAAAAAGGCCTGTTTGGCAGAGCGCTGACGTAAAACTGCATAAAGCAAGGCCGGAGACAGCAGGGCAATCCACCAGTAATAATACGGTGCCAGGGCAAAACTGAAAATGGCACCTGCGATTAAGGCAATCAGCAGGGGATAAACTAGCGGGAGCTGTTTGTGTTGTTGGGATGAATCTAACAGCTTGGTGAAATAAGTCCTCATTGACGTACAGCTCGAATCAGATGAATAGTGCGTGCATCTGCTTCAAGAATCTTAAACTGCCAATCCCCAATTTCAATAATTTGACCTTGCAGATCACTCACCAATCCAATTTCCTGAAGCAGTAAACCGCCGACAGTTTCTACTTCATCGTCAGAAAAATCAGCATCTAAAACATTGTTAAAGTGTTCAATTGGTGTAAGTGCCTGTACCAGCCAGGTGTTGGCGGTCTGCGGATCATGATCGGGCACAATGTATTGTGCTTCGGCATCGGCCTGATCATGCTCATCTTCAATTTCACCAACAATTTCTTCCAGAATATCTTCTAGGGTTACCAGTCCTGAAGTGCTGCCATATTCATCAATTACAATGGCAATATGGGTCTGGGTATTTTTCAGCATACGCAGGACCTGATCGGAACGCGCACTTTCTGGCACAAACAGTGGCTGACGCATCAGTGCCCGGATATCGACCTTCGGCGTTGGTTCGGTCAGAAAGGGTAACAAGTCTTTGGCCAGCAGAATCCCCACTACATTGTCAGGCTGGTCTGAAGAGAAGACCGGAAAGCGTGAATGGGCCGACTCGACCAGTACATGCAGAATATCCAGCAGCTCATCATCTTCCTGCAAGCTGATCATGGAGGTGCGCGGGGTCATAACCTCACGGATTTTGGTGGCCGGCAAATCCAGCACACCTTCCAGCATTGCCACAGTATCGGGTTCTAAAAAACGACGTGAATCTTGTACTAATTTTAGCAATTCATCGCGGGTTTCCGGTGCAGTACCTAACCATTTACGTAAGCCACGCATACCCCACGATGGGCCTGATTCCTCGTGCATGATCCTTCCTAAAGACTCGTTGTATCTAAAAAACTTGATTTAATCATACCGCAGAAAATACAGTTGTCTATTGTTTATCGACTTTCGCCGAAACAATGAATTTGATGATTTATCAGGCGGATAAAGCCAGCTTGCAGCTTCAGTGGTTTTGCTGGCTTTGTGTTAGAATAGAAAAATTCTATCTCGCCGAGTTTTATTATGTCTGATTCATCCATTACCCCTGCCATTCAGCTAAATACGCGCGGTCTGCGTTGCCCTGAACCAGTGATGATGTTGCATCAAGCCATTCGTAAATCTAAATCGGGCGATGTGGTGGAGATTTTTGCCACCGACAATTCTACTTCGTGGGATATTCCAAAATTCTGTATGCATTTGGGTCATGAGCTGCTGTTACAGGAAGAAGTGCTGGATGCTGCTGGCAATAAAGAATTTCATTATCTGGTCAAAAAAGGCTAGGTCATCCTCCGACAATGCCGCGGTTTTAAAGGCCATACTTTTTATCGGATAGTTACATATTGATAAACAAGCGGCCGGGTTGAAGCGATGTTTTATGTGGTTATTTTGTATAAAATAGCCACACTTTTTTTTAGCTATTTATTACAGAACAATGATGCCAAGCAATATATTTGCAGCACTAGAAAAATTAGGCCTCAGCCCACAAAAACGTGCCCTCCATATTCAATTTTCTCAGCCTGCCTTAAATGCCGATGTTTTCTTGCAGCGCATCGATGGTAAACACCAGCTTAATGACGGTTTACGTGCCGAACTGATCTGTCTTTCGACCAACGCGCAGATTCCGTTAAAACAGTTTATCGGCGCGCAAGTTGCCGTCGATCAGGTCACTGATCAGGGCCAGCTGTTTCGCAGCAGCGGTATTATCACCGCAGCCGCGCAAGGCCAGAGTGATGGCTCTCTCACCCTCTATAAACTTACGCTAGAAGATCCAACCGCACTCTGGCATAAACGCCGTAACA
>NZ_VPBT01000010.1:0-95659 GCF_013418555.1 Acinetobacter sp. YH12134
TGATGGGAGAGCATGTTCAAGAGTGGATTCTAAATGTTCAGATAAAGACATAAAAAAATGAGCGTATTTACATACACTCATTTTTACTACATTTTTCTAATATTTGCTTAACTGACTGGCATTACTCCTGATGGGGTGCTTTTTTATGTGAGAAGCTAAGTTTGAAATGGATCGCTTCCGCACGACACCGTCTTAAAGAGAAGGATTTGATAATGGTTGATTAGCTTTGGTTCGACCGACCTTGCGAAATATATTGCTCATTGGGCAAAAGGAGGCAAAACCATTTTCATCTGCAAAACTCGTTCAGTACCCGCAGGTTTCACTGATATCGCAAAACCATTGAATATGAATTGTAGTCCTGTCTCGGACTGTTGCAGATGACTTGGGTATAGATCAAATGTTCGAGAAACCGCTGAAAGCTATATTGTACGGATTTAATTCTATACAATAATCGTAGAATAAATTGCCAAACACTGTGACTTCATTACAGTAATCGCCAAGGAAGAAACCAATGAGTAAAGATAATATCCGCGAACATTCCGCCCCGGTCTATGAGGGCATTGAAAATGCACCGGCACGTTCCATGATGCGCGCCACCGGCTTTCAGGATGAGGATTTTACGCGTCCTTTTATCGGGATTGCCTCAACCTGGGCCAATGTCACGCCGTGTAATATGCATATTGATGGGCTGGCGCGTGAAGCCGAAGCCGGGGTCAATGCCGCTGGCGGTAAGGGGATTATCTTTAACACCATCACTATTTCTGACGGGATTTCAAACGGCACCGAGGGCATGAAATATTCGCTGCTGACCCGCGAAATTATTGCCGATTCGATTGAAGCCGTGGTCGGCTGTCAGGCCTATGATGGGGTGATTGCCATTGGCGGCTGCGATAAAAACATGCCAGGCTGTATTATGGGGCTGGCGCGTCTCAACCGTCCGGGGTTGTTTGTCTATGGTGGCACCATCAAGCCGGGCGCCGGCCATACTGACATGATTTCGGTATTTGAGGCCGTGGGGCAGCATGCCAAGGGTGAAATTAACGAAATTCAGGTCAAACAGATTGAAGAAGTGGCCTTGCCGGGACCAGGTTCCTGTGGTGGCATGTACACCGCCAACTCGATGGCCTCGGCGATTGAAGCCTTGGGCATGAGTTTACCGGGTTCATCGGCGCAGGAAGCGGTGTCTGAAGACAAAAAAATTGACTGTCAGCGTGCCGGTGAAGCGGTAATGAACCTGCTGCGTCTGGACATTAAACCGCGCGACATTATGACCAAAGCCGCGTTTGAAAATGCCATTAAAGTGCTGATTGCCCTGGGCGGTTCGACCAATGGCGTGCTGCATTTACTGGCGATGGCGCATACGGCCGGGGTCGAGCTGAGCCTGGATGATTTTGTCCGCATTGGTCAGGATATTCCGGTGGTGGCTGATGTACGTCCATCCGGTCAATACCTGATGTCTGAACTGATCGCAATTGGCGGGATTCAGCCGCTGATGAAACGGATGCTGGATGCCGGCATGCTCGATGGTTCCTGCCTGACCGTGACCGGTAAAACACTGGCCGAAAACCTGGCGGATGTTGAAGACTATCCGGAAGGCCAGCAGATTATCCTGCCATTTGATGCACCGGTGAAAAAAGATTCGCATCTGGTGATTTTAAAAGGCAACCTGTCGCCAACCGGTGCGGTGGCAAAAATTACCGGTAAAGAAGGGCTGTATTTTGAAGGCCCGGCACGGGTGTTTGAAGGTGAAATTAGTGCCATGCGCGGTATTCTTGACGGTCAGGTGCAGCCGGGTGAAGTGGTGGTGATTCGCGGTGTTGGTCCAAAAGGCGGACCGGGCATGCCTGAAATGCTAAAACCGACCTCAGCGATTATTGGTAAAGGCCTGGGCGATGCTGTGGCCCTGATTACCGATGGCCGTTTCTCCGGCGGCAGTCATGGCTTTGTGATTGGCCATGTGACCCCGGAAGCCTATGAAGGTGGGCCAATTGGTTTGGTGAAAAATGGCGATAAAATCTCCATCAATGCCGAAACCCGTGAAATGACCTGGCATGTGTCTGAACAGGAAATTGCCGCGCGTCAGGCGGCCTGGGTCAAGCCAAAACCAAATTATACGCATGGTGCACTGGCCAAATTTGCCCGACTGACCTCAGGGGCAGAGACCGGCGCTGTGACCGATTTAAATTTGGATGTGTAATTGATCATTTAAGATCAAATTGTTATAAACCGGTGTAGTATCTTTTATTCCGCCGTTTAATCCTTTAGAGGCTCAGCTCATGTCACTGTTACGCCGTTGGTTTGATCCAATCCGATCGAGTTGGTTTTATCAAAAACCGTCTCGTCAAGCGGTGTTACCGATTGAGCAGGGCCTCAGTATTCATCTGCGTTTAGATGATGTGTATAGCTATCTGGCAGTGCAGGAACTGCCACAGCTTGAAGAAATTCTCTCCGATGCCTTAAAGCCGTTAAAGGTAATTATTTCCAGTGGCAGTGCAGAGCCGCCGAACCAGATGTCGGCGCTGGAATGGCAGAACTATTGCCTGAATGATGCACAGATCCTGTCCAAGCAGCATCGTTTCAGTTTTCATGACACCCCGGAACAGCCGACCCCGGAAGCCTTGGCGCAAGCTGAAACCATCTTGCGGCATACGCCTTTGCGTGGTCAGGATTTTCTGTATTTGCTGGAAGATGTATTCCATATGCTCTGGCAAAAGCAGTATGGCAAATTGCGCACCCTGTATGCCATGGCCAGTCGCCATCATCAGGAACAGCATTTTCCGGAACGGATTTTTAATCAGGACGCCATCCTTGCCAGCTATTTTGAGTTTGGTGGCCGCCAGTATCATGCGGTAGATGACTTGTTGCGCCTGACCCGGCGCCTAAAACAGCAGAAGCTGCTGACCGGTAATCCAATTTTCCTGATCAATCATATTGAATGGCGTGAGCATTTAATTAATGATGCCGAAGCCTTAAATGAAATTCAGCGTATGGACCCGGAGCTGGATTTATATATCGCGCTGGAAGATCCGATTTCCTGGCTGCTACTGGCCTATATTCAGGAAGAGCTGGCCAATTATTATAATATTCATTTGAATGTCTATCCGCTCAGTTATCAGGGCCGTGACCTGTTTGACTGGAGTCTGGCCACCCGTTTATCCAAACGCACCGAAGTCGCCTTTACCCCTTTTTGCCGGCCGACCCAGGATGCCACCTATCAGATGGCGCGACTGTTTTGTAGCGTGCCGGAAGAACAGCGTATGCAGGCCATTCACCGAATTTTGCAGGCGGTGTGGACTCAGGGCAAAGACCTGTCTTTTAAAGCCCATTTCGAGCAGTTACGCCGTGAGCTGAACATTGTTGAACTGAGCAGTGCCGATATTGAACAGTATCTGAAAGACAATGACATGCTCTGTGAAATGAAGTCTCAGCCGAATTTACCGGTGCTGGAGCTGCGGATTGACGGGCAAAGTTATGTGTTTAATAGCCTTTATCGCGTCTGGATGATTGAAAGTATTTTCAGTAATGTGTTAGAAGAAAAGTACAAAAGTGAAAACGAAGCTGAAAATGACATCTTACAACATGAAAAAAGAGAAAGTTGAGTCGCTGGAACAGGCTCGCGCACAGATTGATGTGATTGATAGTGCTTTGGTGGAGCTGATTGCAGCGCGTCAATATTATGTTGATCAGACCACCCGTTTTAAAAAATCAGAAACCGATATGCAGACCCCGGAACGCCAGGCCCAGATTCTGGAGCGTTTGCGTAGCCAGGCCACCAGCTTGGGGCTCGATGCTCAGCTAATTGAACAGCTGTACCAGACCATGTTCCAGCACTTTATTCAGCGTGAACTGAAACAGTTTAGACCTTAAAACCGATAACAATTAAAAACGCGCTGGCACTCTGTTTTTATCACAGTAGGCCGGAATGATCTTCCTGGTGTGGCCAGCGCTTTATTTACTTGTCTTTAATCGTCAGCCAGAACCATAGAAATCCGCACTCAGCAGGTGAGATGAATCTGGGAGGTTATTTCGCTTCAAGATCAAGGTTGGTTGAAAAACAAGCGAATCATCTAACTTTAATTTAAAAATAAACCGATGGCGGCGTTCTGCGCAAAGCTAGAGCCCGGCAGGCTTTGCGCGCGTCTATAGTTTTTTGGTAAACTAAATCTATTGATTTTATTACATATTTTAACACGATAGATTTGACTTAATTGAAAATGTATATATATTGTATATACATCTTTTTGTTAAAGCGTCTTTATTTTGGAGTGAAGCAATGAGCGAGCAAATCAAAAAAATAAAGACAGGCAAAAAAGATGGACAACTTTTAATTCGTATTAATAGTGCTGAACGCGATGAATTTATTCATTTGTGTGAAGAACTGGATACTAGTGCTGCTCGTGAATTAAGAAAATTTATTCGTGGCTTTGTGAAACAGCACAAGCGCGAATAGCCTTACTAGGGAGTAATACCATGGCGAAGCAAGTTAAATCGTTAAAGCAAAAAATCAAAGCACGTTTGAAAAAGATTTCAAAACATCAGGGCAAATTGAAACAGCTGCAAAAAGCCCTGAAAAAGCAAAAATAATTTAATTTTGCCTTGAAACCTGACTGCTAGCGTTTAGGTTTCAGATAAAAAACCGAAGCCGGTACTGATCATACCGGCTTCGGTTTTTTTGTATATTAGTCAGGGCAGTTATACTTTTTCTGATTTTTCGCCCAGGCTAAAGAACAGGTTCAGTAACAGCGCAGCAAAGGTCGCCGTACCAATGCCCCCCAGGTTAAAGCTGCCGAACTGCAGGGCAAAGTCACCGGTACCTAAAATAATGGTCACTGCCGCCACCATCAGGTTTTTGTTTTTCGAGAAGTCGACTTTGTTTTCAATCCAGATTTTCGCTCCAGCAATGGTAATCAGACCAAACACCACAATTGAAGCACCGGTTAAAATCGCGCTTGGAATGGTATGAATAATGGCACCAAACTTAGGCGATAAACCAAGGAAAATGGCAAATACACCCGCAACTGCAAAAATAATGGTCGAGTAGACACGTGTCACTGCCATCACGCCAATATTTTCACCATAGGTGGTCATGCCTGGCGCACCGACACCACCGGCTAAAGTGGTGGCCACACCATCGGCAACAAAGGCTTTACCAATGTGCGGGTCCAGGTTTTCACCGGTCATGGCACTCACCGCTTTAATATGACCGAGGTTTTCTGCCACCAGAATCAGCGCTACCGGGGCAATGATCAGCATGGCATTGACTTCAAATTCCGGGCCATGGAAGGTTGGCAGGCCAAACCACGCCGCCTGCTGGATTGGGGCAAAGTTAATTGGCGTGCCATAACCCATGACATTACTGACAATAAAGTAAACCAGATAGGCCAGCAGCAGACCAACCAGGAGCAACAGACGCTGTAACAGTCCTTTGGTAAATACCGCAATCGAACCCATACACAGCACTGTAACCAGCGCCATCCACATATTAAATGGATTACCGGCTACACCTTTGACGGTGACTGGTGCCAGGTTCAGACCAATGATCATCACCACTGCACCCGTGACCACAGGTGGCATTAGTTTTTCAATCCAGCGCGTGCCGGTGGCCATGACCAGAAAGCCGAGCAGGGCATATAAAATACCGCAGGCAATAATCCCGCCGGCTGCCACCGCAATATTCGGGTTGGGTCCGCCCGTGCCGGATGCGGCATAACCGGTCGCAGCAATTACCACCCCAATAAAGGCAAAGCTGGAACCTAAATAACTAGGAACGCGACCACCGGTCATAATAAAGAACAGGATGGTACAGATCCCGGACATCAGAATGGCCAGGTTTGGGTCAAAGCCCATCAGGAAAGGTGCAAGTACCGTCGCACCAAACATAGCAAACGCGTGCTGAACCCCCAGGACCACGGTTTGCGCAGGTGGAAGATACTCATTGGTACCTACAGGACGTGCATCGATACTGCCTTGATACGGGCGCCATTTGGGAAACCAATTGGACATATTTTGAGCACTCTAAAGACAAATTGTGCCAATCATACTCCTGTTTTTTAAAAGATTTAATCGGAGATACAAAATTTTTGTTCAAATTAATTCTATGACTTTGCTTTGTTTTTTACCGCAGGGTAAAAATTTTTAAATATAAAAATAGTATGAAATCAGTAGATTAATTCATCGACTTTGGCTGGAAGGAATGTATAAATAATAATTATTTTATTCATAAAAAAAGAAATGACAGCTTTATGACTGCTTAAAAATACAGCACATGCAAAACATGTGCTGTATGTTTTTGCCAATTTGACTTAGCCGGTGTTGCGTAATCCGGCGGCAATACCGGCAATGGTGACCATTAAGGCATGATCTACCGGACTATGTTCGGCCTGCTGGCTGTTGAGATACTGGCGGCGGCGTTTCATCAGTTCGGCCTGCAGCAGATGTAGCGGCAGCAAATATGGTTTACGCACTTTCATCGACTGATCCAGCACATCATTGCTGCTGAGTAGCTGTGACTCACCTTTCAGTGTCAGCAAGGTCTGGACTGCATCTTTCAGGCGTTGACGCAGCTCGGCCCCTAGGGCTTTCAGTTCTTCATCTTCGGTCAGATGTGCCTCATAGTAGAGTGCAATATGCCCATCGGCCTTGGACAGAACCATCTCCAGCATATCCACCAAGGTCTGGAAATAGGGCCATTCGCGCAGCATTTCTTCCAGCAGCGCCTGCTGGTCTTGGGCAATCACCTGGTTAATAGCCGCACCGGTGCCCAGCCAGGCCGGTAGCATCAGACGGATCTGGGTCCAGGCAAACACCCAGGGAATGGCACGTAGCGATTCAATGCCGCCGCTGACTTTACGTTTGGCCGGACGTGAACCAAGCGGCAGCATTTGCAGCTCCAGTTCCGGGGTCACGGTACGCAGGTATTTCACAAAATGCGGATTTTCCCGCACAGTCTGGCGATAGACCTGCACCGACAGGTCAGTCATGCTGTGCATTAACTGGCGCCATTCCTGTTTTGGTACCGGCGGTGGCAGCAAGGTCGCTTCCAGCGTCGCGGCGGTATAGATTTCCAGATTCTGTAAGGCAATTTCTTCCAGACCAAACTTGAAGCGGATCATTTCGCCCTGTTCGGTGACGCGAATCGCCCCGGAAATTGAACCTGGTGGTTGTGAGAACAGGGCTTGCTGGGTCGGTGCGCCGCCACGGCTGATAGAACCGCCACGGCCATGGAACAGGGTCAGCTGAACCCCGTGCTGCTGCGCCACAGCAGTCAGTTCTTCCTGGGCACGATACTGGGCCCAGTTGGCCGACATAAAGCCAGCATCTTTGGCCGAGTCGGAATAGCCAATCATCACTTCATGTTTGCCCTGAATATGCTGCTTGTACCAGTGCATGCCAAACAGGGTGTGCATGGTGTCGGCTGCGCCGTCCAGATCTTTCAGGGTTTCAAACAGCGGCACCACGCGTAGCGGCGTTTGAATACCGGCTTCTTTTTGCAGCAATAACACCGCTAACACATCACTTGGATATTCGGCCATGGAAATAATATAGGCACCCAGTGATTCCGATGGCTGTTCGGCCAGAGTCCGCATGGTGGCAAATACTTCCTGCACATCCGGATGTTCAATCAGGCTCTGTTTTGGTTCCTGCAGGTATTTGGGTAATAGCGGACGTTTGCTTTGCAGTTCCTGCAGCAGGAAATTCTGCCGCGCCTGTTCGGTCCAGGTTTCAAAATTGCCCAGCCCAAGATATTCGGTAATTGCCGAAATGGCCTGACGATGACGACCAGATTCCTGACGGATATCCAGTTTGAGCAGTTCAATTCCGAAACAGTTGACCCGGCGAATGAAATCCAGCAGCTTGCCATTGGCAATTTCTGGCATGTTGCAGGCCATTAACGAGCGGTGACACAGCAATAACGGGGTCAGCAGTTCCTGTTTGCTTTTAATCACCTGGCTGTCATCGGCATCCAGTCCTTGCAGCTTTTGCGCCAGCCAGTCACGGGTGGCCGTTAAACGCTGGCGGGTTTCGCGTAAATATTCACGATACGGTTCAGGATGCGGCGTACCAATGGCAGCCAGCAGCTCCGGACTGCATTGCTGGATCGACAGTTCCCAGCGCAAATCTTCAATATCGCGCAGGTACAAATCGGCAGCTTTCCAGCGCGAGAGCCACAGCACTTCCTGAGTCACCTGATGGGTCACATTCGGGTTGCCATCGCGGTCACCGCCCATCCAGGAGGCAAAGCGCAGCGGTGCAATTTCCAGCGGCAGCTGCTGGCCACACTGGGCCTGCACCATGCTGTCCAGTTCCCGGATAAATTTAGGCACTGCATTCCACAGTGTCTGTTCAATGGTGGTAAAGCCCCATTTGGCTTCATCAATCGGGGTCGGGCGATGCTGACGAATTTCATCAGTCTGCCAGGCCGAGCTGATCAGCTGTTTCAGTTCTTCCAGTACGGCCTGACGTTCACGCGGGGTCAGTTTCTGCTGGTCAAAAGCCGACAGGCAGGCATTGATGCCATCATATTTCTGAATGAGGGTGCGGCGGCTGACTTCGGTCGGATGCGCGGTTAAGACCAGTTCAATATTCAGCTCGCAAATCTGCTGGAACAAGGTCTCGGCAGAAATATCGTGCTGCTGGAATTTCTGAAACAGATGATCGAGTGGATTCGGGGAGGGCGCGCTATCATCAAATTCGCTCTGGCGGCGGCTACGCACCACATGATACTGCTCGGCAATATTGGCAAAATTTAAAAAGTGGGTAAAGGCACGGGTCAGCGGCAGAATTTCTTCATCTTCCAGACTGGACAGCAGTTGTTCGAGTTGTTTTTCTGCTTCAATCTGGCCATCACGGGCGCCTTTGGCCAGCGCACGAATCTGTTCGACCTGATTAAACAAATCTTGTCCGGCGTGCTGTTTCAGGGTATCGCCCAGTAAATTTCCCAGCAGACGCACATCTTCGCGTAATGGAGCAGCAATTTGTTGAATCATTTTTTTCCCTCTCCAGAGTTCCTGTTTCGACTATACCCGGAATTCATGATAATCCAAGCCAACACCAGGCGAAAGTCGGATAATTTTTATCCAGAAGCGCTGCAAAAAAGCCGGTTTTGTTCAAGGCTTAGGCAGCCGGCCACTCGGAGATGGCTTGCAGGAACAGCTGGATACTAGACTGGATTAGCTGCTGCTGTTCCTCGGCGGCCGGAATCGGGCGGATTCCGAGCAGAATTTCATGGTGGCGCTGACCGAGCAACAGTGACAGCATCAACTGAATCAATTGTTCTAGCGGCCTGTTGGGGATGAAATCTAACGCGATGGCCTGCTGGAAAAAGTGCTGCCAGACCTGGTTCAGCTTCTGATGCGAAGCCTGATAAAACTGCTGTAACAGCGGACTTTGCTGTGAGGCCAAATCGAGCAGCAGATATTCCAGCTTGATGGCTTCCGGTAAATAGACAATTTCCAGAGACAGCGCACATAGCTGCGCCAGCGCCTGCTGGAAATTGCTGTCGGCACTGAGCTGCGGCGGACGCGCCATGATCAGGGCTTCACAGGTATCTTCAATGGCACAGGTAAACAAGGTGGCCTTGTCCTGAAAATGATTATAGACCGTCAGTTTGGTCACGCCGGCATCGCGGGCAATTTCATTCATGCTCGAACCATGATAGCCCTGCTTTAAAAACAAGGATTTAGCCGATTCCAGAATGCGCTGGCGTTTTTCGAGATCTTTGGGACGTCCGACGTTCATTTGCTGAAAATATCCTAAATAAAATAAAAACAGTCATTGTGTTTTGCTGTTTCTTGCAATTAATGTACTCATCGGTATATTAATTAAAAATTGATCATTTTTAATATATTGCTATTTTGCCTGAAAAACATCTGACAAATAAGAGTCAACCGCATGAGCACGATTAACACGGTAGTTCTCAGCCTGATCCTGGTGTGTAGCACCTTGGTCGGTTGCAGCAAGGACAGCGCCAGCACTGAACAGAATATTCCCTATGTGATGGTGGCCCAGCCCACCTCCAGTCATCAGGCACAAAAAAGCTATGCCGGTGAGGTGCAGGCGCGTCAGCAGACCGCGTTGGCCTTTCGGCTGGGTGGTCAGGTGGTGGAACGCTATGTTGATGTGGGCGATCAGGTCAAGGTCGGGCAGGTGCTGGCACGTTTAGATGTAAAAGATGCTCAGTTACAGCTAAATGCAGCGCGCGCCCAGCTCGACAGTGCCCAGTCGGCCGCCAAAATTGCCCAAGATGAACTGCAACGTTTTCAGCAGTTGTTGCCAATGAACGCGGTTAGCCGCTCGCAATACGATGCCATCGACAATCAGTACAAATCTGCCGTGGCGGCGCTGAAACAGGCGCAGTCCAATTATGCGGTGGCGCAGAACCAGACCGTCTATAACCGGCTGGTGGCCAATAAAAACGGGGTGATTACCGCACGCAATATTGAAGTGGGGCAAGTGGTTGCGGCCGGTCAGGCGGCGTATCAGCTGGCAATTTCTGGTGAGCGTGAAGTGGTGATTGGCATACCGGAGCAGGTCATGAGCCAGATTAAAGTCGGCCAGCCGGCCACAGTCACCTTATGGTCACAGCCGGATCAGCGCTTTGAGGCTTATGTCCGGGAGATTTCACCGGCAGCTGACCAGTCACGTACTTTTAGTGTCAAGGTGGCGCTACGTGCTGCCAATCCGGCCATCCAGCTGGGACAAAGTGCGCGGGTGTTTTTAAATGGTAATGCACAGCAGCAGCTGACTGTGCCGCTGTCCAGCGTCTCGGCCAATGGTCAGCAGGCCTATGTCCTGGTGGTGGACGCCAATCATCAGCTGCGTAAGGTAGATGTGCAGCTGGGCGCCTATGGCCGTGACAGCGTACCGGTGTTGAGTGGTCTAAAGCCAACAGACTATGTGGTGGTGGGTGGGGTGCATCTGCTACGCGATCAGCAAAAAATCCACCCAATTGACGGGGAAAACCGTGCCGTCAAGATTCAGGCAGGGGGTTAAGCATGAGCGCACCGCTAAACTTTAACCTGTCGGAATGGGCCTTAAAAAACAAGGGTCTGATTCTGTATTTCATGCTGCTGCTCGGCATTATCGGCATGTATTCCTATTCCAAGCTATCGCAGAGTGAAGACCCGCCGTTTACCTTTAAGGTGATGGTGGTGCAGACCTACTGGCCGGGTGCCACCGCCAAGGAAGTCTCCTTGCAGGTCACCGACCGGATTGAAAAAGAGCTGATGACCACCGGGCAGTACGAGCGGATTCTGGCCTATTCGCGTCCGGGGGAATCAATGGTGACCTTTATTGCCAAAGATTCGCTGCGTTCCGGGCAAATTCCGGATATCTGGTATACGGTGCGCAAGAAAATCAATGATATCCGGCATGAGCTGCCCCAAGGCGTGCAGGGGCCGTTTTTTAACGATGAATTTGGCGATACCTTCGGCAATATTTATGTGCTGACCGGCGAAGATTTTGACTATGCCACCTTAAAAGAATATGCCGACCGCCTGCAGCTGCAATTGCAACGGGTCAAGGATGTCAGCAAGGTCGAACTGATTGGCCTGCAAGACCAGAAAATCTGGATTGAATTGTCCAATACCAAAGCGGCCCAGCTCGGTATTCCGGTTACTGCCATTCAGCAGGTGTTGCAGCAGCAGAACAGTATGGCCAGTGCCGGTTTTTTTGAAACCGAAACTGACCGGATTCAGGTTCGGGTCAGCGGTCAGCTGAACAGTGTTGAAGCCTTGCAGCAGATGCCGCTGCTGGTCAATGGCACCACCATTCAACTGGGTGATGTCGCCGAAATTTACCGCGGTTTTAGCGATCCGGCCCAGCCACGGATGCGTTTTATGGGCGAAAACGGGATTGGGATTGCCGTATCCATGCGTAAAGGCGGTGACATTCTGGCGCTGGGTGAAAATCTGGCCACTGAATTCCAGCGGCTACAGCAGACCTTGCCGCTGGGCATGCAGCTGCAAAAAGTCTCCGATCAGCCGGTGGCAGTCAAGCACAGTGTCAATGAGTTTATGAAGGTACTGGCCGAGGCGGTGATTATTGTGCTGCTGGTCAGCTTTTTCTCGCTCGGGTTTCGTACCGGTCTGGTGGTGGCTTTTTCGATTCCGCTGGTGCTGGCGATGACTTTTGCCGGCATGAACTTATTTGATGTCGGCCTGCACAAGATTTCCCTCGGTGCCCTGATTCTGGCGCTGGGCTTGCTGGTGGATGATGCCATTATTGCGGTAGAGATGATGGCCATTAAAATGGAGCAGGGCTATAGCCGGCTTCAGGCGGCCGGTTTTACCTGGAAAACCACCGCTTTCCCAATGCTGACCGGTACGCTGATTACCGCGGCCGGCTTTTTACCGATTGCCACGGCCGCGTCCAGTACCGGCGAATATACCCGCTCCATCTTCCAGGTGGTGACCATTGCCTTGGTGGTGTCCTGGTTTGCCGCGGTGCTGTTTGTGCCGTACCTGGGCGATAAACTGCTGCCCGATTTTAATCAGCAGCCACAACAGACCAGCTGGTATCAGCGGCTTTGGGCACGCCTGCGCAAGCAGCCCGCTCCAGCGCCTGTGGTGCATCATGTCGGTGAGCAGCATGATCCGTATCAGACCCGTTTTTATCAGGGCTTTCGCCGCTGGGTCAATACTTGTGTGACTTACCGCAAAACCGTGATTGCCGCTACGGTAGGCATTTTTGTGCTGTCGATTTTGATGTTCAAGCTGGTACCGCAGCAGTTTTTCCCACCCTCAAACCGGGCCGAAATTCTGGTCGATCTGAAACTTGAAGAAGGCGCTTCGTTAACAGCCACCGAAGCCGCAGTACAAAAGGTCGAGCAGTTCCTGGCCAAGCAGGAGGGGATTGATAACTATGTGGCCTATGTCGGCACTGGCTCGCCGCGTTTTTATTTACCGCTGGATCAGCAGTTACCGCAAACCAGTTTTGCCCAGTTTGTGGTGCTGGCCTCATCGCTAGAAGACCGGGATGAAATTCGCCGTTCGCTGGATGAGCAGATTCGTAAATTATTACCGGAAGCGCGTACCCGGGTGTCGCTGCTGGAAAATGGTCCGCCGGTTGGCTATCCACTGCAGTTCAGAGTTTCTGGTGAAGATCTGGCTCAGGTGCGGCAATGGGCGCAGCAGGTCGCAGCTCAGCTCGATGACAATCCAAACACCACCAATGTGCATCTGGACTGGGGTGAGCCAAGCAAGGTGATTCATCTACAGATTGATCAGGACCGGGCGCGACAAATGGGCGTCAGCAGTGTTGATCTGGCTAATTTCCTCAACAGTTCCATTCTCGGCAGCGCAATTGACCAGTACCGGGAAAAACGTGAGCTGATTGAAATCCGCCTGCGCGGTGATGCAGCCGAGCGGGTTGATGTCGGTTCGCTCAGCAGCCTGGCAGTGCCGACTGCACAGGGCAGTAGTGTGCCATTGGCCCAGATTGCCCAGATTGAATACCGCTTTGAAGAAGGCCTGATCTGGCACCGTAACCGTTTACCGACCATTACCGTACGGGCTGACATCAGCAGCGGTTTACAGCCAGCCACGGTGGTGGGGGAGCTAAGCGAACCCTTACAGCAGATTCGCAGCCAGTTGCCAAACGGCTACCTGCTGGAAGTCGGCGGGACGGTGGAAGAATCGGCGCGTGGACAAAGCTCGGTCAATGCCGGTATGCCACTGTTTTTGGCGGTAGTGTTTACCCTGTTAATGCTACAGCTAAAAAGCATATCACGGGCCTGTATCGTGTTTTTAACCGCACCGCTTGGCATTATTGGGGTGGTGCTGTTCCTGCTACTGTTCAATAAACCTTTTGGTTTTGTGGCCATGCTCGGCACCATTGCGCTGTCCGGGATGATCATGCGTAACTCGCTGATTCTGATTGACCAGATCGAGCAGGATATTCAGGCCGGTGAAGCGCCGTGGGATGCGATTATCAATGCCACGGTGCGCCGCTGCCGTCCAATTGTGCTGACGGCACTGGCCGCCGTGCTGGCCATGATTCCACTGTCGCGCAGTATTTTCTTTGGTCCGATGGCGGTGGCCATCATGGGCGGATTGATTATTGCGACGCTGCTCACTTTATTCTTTTTGCCGGCCCTGTATGCGCAGTGGTTTAAAGTGAAAAAAAATCAGAATATGGCCTGATTTTGTGTCAATATAAGGTGCGAAAGCTTGAAAATTTCAATATAGTAGCACCTTCATTTTTACAATTTTCAATAGGTAAATTTACTGCATATTATAAAACCAAACATGCAGTAAATGGGGTTGAAGCACACATGCAGCAAGATAGCTTAGCCAAGTTACGTCGTTCGATTGCTCTTTCTTACGTCTTCATGTTTTTCGCCCTGTTTACCTTAATTAGCGCCATTTTTGCCTACTGGCTGGCCCGTAAAGTGGTGATGGTCGATCAGACCGAAGTCTGGTTACAGGCCCAGGCACTCTGGGTCATGCGCAATGTCATGATCTACTCCATTTTGGCGGTATTTGCTGCCCTATGGTTTATTCCGCTATTTTTCTATGCCTGGAATGATGCCACCTGGGTCACTGCGACCACCATTGCCGGTGTGGTGTTTAGCGCCATTGCCTTCTTATATTTACTCAATGCCTGGATCAAAGGCTTAAGTAAATTCATGAAAAACAAGGCGGTGTTTTAAGCAGCCTAAATTTTTTTCGCTGCCTGCCCTTGTAAATCTGGGATAAACCCCAATTTCAGACCTCAGTTGAGTCTTAAATAAAATTCCGTGAGGAGCATCGCCAGACATGGCTAAACGTGATTATTATGAGGTTTTGGGTGTTGCTAAAACCGCTAGTGATGATGAAATTAAAAAAGCCTACCGTAAGTTGGCGATGAAATATCATCCGGACCGTAACCCAGATAACCCGGAAGCTGAAGAAAAATTTAAAGAAGCTTCAGAAGCTTATGAAGTACTGTCGGACAGCGAAAAACGCAGCATGTACGACCGTATGGGCCATCAGGCCTTTGAAGGCGGCATGGGCGGTGGTGGCTTCGGCGGCGGCTTTAGTGCTGAAGATATCTTTAGCCAGTTCGGCGATATTTTTGGGGGTGCCTTTGGGGGCGGTGGCCGTCAGCAACGTGCGCGCCGTGGTTCGGACCTGCGCTATGTGATGGAACTGACCCTGGAAGAAGCGGTTAAAGGGGTGAAAAAAACCATCAGCTTTACCGCACCTGCACCGTGTGATGCCTGTGATGGTAAAGGTTCGCAAAATCCGAATGATGTCGAAACCTGTAAAACCTGTCATGGTGCCGGTCAGGTACGTATGCAGCAAGGTTTCTTCTCGGTGCAGCAGACCTGTAGCACTTGTCGTGGCCAGGGTAAAATCATCAAGAACCCATGTAACAAATGTCATGGTTCAGGGGTATCTGACCGTCAGCAGACTTTGGAAGTTACCATTCCAGCCGGTGTCGACAATGGCGACCGGGTACGTTTAACCGGTAAAGGTGAAGCGATCCGTGATGGTCAGGCCGGTGACCTGTACGTAGAAGTGGTGGTGCGTGAGCATGAAATCTTCCAGCGTGATGGTGCCGATCTGTATATGGATGTGCCGGTTTCGATTGCTGATGCTGCCCTCGGTAAAGAAATTGAAATTCCGACGCTGGATGGCCGGGTGAGCCTGAAAATTCCGGAAGGTACCCAAACCGGTAAACTGTTCCGCCTGCGCGGTAAAGGCGTGAAACCGGTACGTACCAGCATGGTCGGTGATCTGCTGTGCCGTATTGTGGTGGAAACCCCGGTGAACCTGACCTCTCGTCAGCGTGAATTACTGAAAGAACTGCAAGCGACGCTGGATGGCGATAACAACAATTCGTCACCAAAGAAAAAATCATTCTTTGACCGTCTGTTTGACTAAGCCAGTTTAAACAGCGCGCTCAAACACAAAGGGAGATGAACATGATCTCCCTTTTTTATGGCGAATAAAAAATTAAACCCCTTCTACCGGGTCAATTTCTGCCACCAGCGCATCTTCCTGAGATACAGCCATCTCTGTGGTCTGTTCGCTTTGCTGTTCTTCAATTGCATCAATTAACGCCACTTGTGCTGCTTCTTCTGCCGATACTGCTGGCTGTAAAGTGGTGGTAATGCGGACTTGAGACAGGCTTTCCAAGGTATCACCCGGTTGTAATGGTGGTTCTGCCCAAGCCGAGCTCATCAGTAGCCCCATACACACTGCCATCCCCAGTTGTTTCGAATGCATGCTTGATCTCCTTATAATCTCTATTCTATTCATTCGTGACGGCTAGTCTGCTGTAGCAATTTTGCACTTTTGTGAAAAAACGCGAGAAATCAGAACTTTCTTTTCAATTTCTATTTTTAAATTACCGGGTGCGCGGGTTACGGTTGAGCCATCTTAGTTTTTTTCGGCTTTTTTAGACTGCCGGCTTAGTCTGGGCAGGGAGTTTTGATATAGTAAGGACAATTTCGAATCAACATCAGGAATATGTTATGTCAGCAACTCCACGCATTGGTGTATTAGGTGCCGGTGGCCGTATGGGACGCATCCTTATTCAAGCCGTTGAGCAGGCCGGTTATCAACTTGCAGCTGCGGTGGAACGTCCGGAAAGTAGCTTAATCGGTGCAGATGCAGGCGAGCTTGCGGGCATTGGTAGCCTGGGTGTAAAAGTGGTTGGCAGTCTGGAAGAGGTGGTAAAGCAGTGTGACGTGGTCATCGACTTTACTGCACCGGCAGCTACTGTGAACCATCTGAAAATTTGTCGTGAAGCAGGCGTGGCGATTGTGATTGGCACTACCGGCATGAATGATGAACAGAAAGCCTATCTGGATGAATCGGCAACGCAAACTCCGGTGGTCTATGCAGCCAACTATTCAGTGGGTGTGAATGTTTCAATTAAGCTTTTAGAACTTGCTTCTAAAGTATTTGGCGATACGGTAGATATTGAAGTGATTGAAGCGCACCATCGTCATAAAGTCGATGCGCCATCAGGTACTGCTTTAATGATGGGTGAAGCAATTGCAGAAACCCTGGGCCGTGACCTGAAAAAAGATGCGGTCTATCATCGTGAAGGACATACCGGTCCGCGTGAGCGTCAAAGTATTGGTTTCCAGACCATTCGTGGCGGCGATATTGTCGGTGAACACACCGCCATGTTTATTGGTGAAGGCGAGCGCGTAGAAATTACCCACAAAGCCACCAACCGGATGAACTTTGCTGCCGGTGCCGTGCGTGCTGCTGCCTGGGTCGTCGGTCGTGATGCGCGTAAATATGACATGAAAGATGTCTTGGGTTTTAACGATATTCAAGTTTAAAACCGCTGTAAAATCCGTTATAACAACACTAAAACTAAAATAAGATGAACAATGGAATGAAAAAATGGATTGTATTGGCCGGTGCACTCGCCATGGCGGCGAGTGTACCCGCTCAGAATTTGCAGAATGCCAAACTCAATATTCATAAAAATAATATTAAGGTCTGGACCTATCAGCATCCGCAAAACCCGGTATTTTTGTACAAGGCAGAAACCACTTTTCCGGTCTCGATTGAAAAAGCCGCCGGCCTGATTCTAGATGTGGAACATGCCATCAGCTGGGTGCCATATATGGGCAGCGTTAAGGTACTGTCGCGTGATGACCAGAAAGGTGAGTTCCTGCTGTATATGGTGCTGGATTTTCCTTTTCCGCTAAAAGACCGCGATCTGGTGGTCAAAGGCAGAATGTTTAAAGATGCCCAAGGCGTGATTCATATTCAGAACAAGGCGGTCAGTCAGGGTTATCCCTTAAACCCGAGCTATGTGCGTTTAACCCATTATGAAGGCGACTGGACCTTTCAAAAACTGGGGGCCAACCGGGTTAAGGTGTCTACCTATGGCTATGCCGATCCGGCCGGTTCGATTCCAACCAGTTTTGTGAATATGTTTGTGCAGCAGCAGCCTTATCAGATGCTGCAAAAAATGAAACTTGAGCTGAGTTTGCTGGGCCGCGAGCGACCCTTACCGGCGATTTTAAGATAAAAAATACCCGTCTGGTGCTAGACGGGTCAGGCATTAGCAGACTCAGACAGCGTATTGAAATACCGCTGATCTGAGTCTTTAAAACGAGATTTAACTGCCTTAGTAGCTAAACAGTCCTTTTTCCAGCGGGAATTCAATCCCGATTGAGGCACCGCCATCTTTACCGTGCAGGTCTGAATCCCCCAGCCAGCCATTCAGTTTAAGTGGAATATCCGGACGTAGATAATGTGTCCAGGTGATATCTAAAGCTGTTAGCTCATCTTGCTCAGGAAAAGCATAGTTTGTTTGACGGCTACCTGGTCGATTGGCTGCTTGATCAAATTTAGCAAACAGCACCCGGCCATGCAGACGGTTTAAAGGATCAAAACGGATATCACCGCCGACAGCAATCATCTGGCCATCGCCGCCCATTGCATGGGCCAATGAATAACCATGCTGATAGAAACCATCGGTATAAACACTATGATTATAGGAAATCCCTTGTGCCTTGCCATTGGTACGCGTGTCAGCCCATTCGCTATACAGCTGGTAGGGCATATTCTGGTAGCTAGATGAATAATCCACCCCGGCCAGATACATTTTTTTCGCGGGCAGGCCACCGGCTTCATCTTCACCGACATACTGGGCATAGACCCCTAGCGGCATCTGCACTAAAGGTTGCAGGTTTAAACGCGCATCAAAACCAGCAATCTGGTTGGATGGATTGACTGTATCCCCATAGACATTATCTTTACCAATGATTGCATCCCATAAAGAATCAAAGTTCTCCGGACGTCCTTCACCACCCCACTGAATGGCGCGTGAAGCCCCCAGTTCCAGATAGGGAAGCGGTTGAGCAGTAACACGCAGCCCAATCAGTTTGGCATCCGGGACCGCATCATAATGGTCCAGTTGACCGGCAAAGGCCTGATATTGCCATGGCCCAATCCAGGACAGCCATTTGCTGCTAAAAGCAGTCTGTTCTGCCCGCTGTGCAGTAATACCATAGACTGGGCGGCTGGCATCGCCACGAATCAGACTCCCCTCATGACCTGGTCCCCAATAGGTCGGAATCTGGCCGGCAATCAGCCACTGATTCCAGAGTTTCCCGGCAATATAAGAGCCTTCAACATTCACATCCTGATCATGATCAATCTGAGGGTCTTTTTCAGCATTGACCCGTAACCGGGCATCCCATTGGCTACCGCCAGCATTCAGTTCCAGACCAGCCTGATATTGTGATTTTTCCTGATCACCAAAGGCTTGAGGCAGATACTTATGATCAGTTTCTGCAAATAGCGCAGCTTTCAAGAGCTGATTATCGGCATTTAAATGGGTGAGGACAGCATCCACCACTTTTTGCTGGACAGAATTACTGATTTTCGCCTGAGACAGGGCGCGCTGAATTTCATCGCCACTCATGGGCCAAGTGGAGGTACTGATCTGAATCACCCCTTGCTGATTCAGCCAATTCAGGTCGGTACGCAGGTTCTGGTCATTCAGCACAATCCCTTGAGCAAAGGTCAGGGATGAGCTGAGGGCAAGGGTCGCAAGCAATATTTTTGATAGACGCATTTTTGATTCTCAGGAGTTTTTTGCTCTCCACACCATAGGCGGACGAGTTTATTTTTTCAATGCAAACTGTTGAGTAGAGTTGTAATCTGGGAAGATTAAAAATCCCGCCGTAGCGAGATTTTTAAAGCAATCGGTCACTGCAAAATTAGTCATTATCCTTGTTGGCTTTATAGGCATAGGAATAGTTATAGCCATAACCATAGCCTGCACTCGAGCGCTGAATATCATTCAGGATAATACCATTGACTTTCACGCCCGCCTGTTCAAAACGGTTGATGGTCAATTCCAGCTCTTTCATTTGTGTCTTGGCATAGCGTGCAATCACCAGATTCACTCCGGCATGCTGGGAAATAATAATCCCGTCTGTGACCGCCAGAATTGGTGGAGTATCAATCAGAATATGATCATACTGTTCTGACAGCTGATTCAGCATCGTCGCAAATTGTGTGGTGCTGAGCAGTTCAGACGGGTTGGCCGGACTCTTGCCACGGGCAATCACATCCAGACCGGATACTTCCGTAGCTTTAATGACCTGGCTTAACTCGGTCTGACCATTTAAGTAGTCTGCCAGACCCGGTTGAGCTTGCTGATTAAAATATTTATGCAAATAACCGCGGCGCAAGTCCGCATCAATAATCAGTACCCGTTTCTGGCTTTGCGCCAGAATGGTGGCCAGGTTGGTTGAAATAAAGGATTTACCGACTTCCGGTGCAGGACCAGAAACCATAATAATATTGTTCTTGGCACTGCTTAAGGCAAAATGAATGGCAGTACGCATGCTGCGTAGGCTTTCAATGGCAATATCATCATTATGCTTGACCGCGAGAATTGGAATATTCTTTTTCTTCTTCAGCAGTTTAATCCGGCTTTCCTGTACAGGCGAACGCGGCACAGTGGCATACACCGGCAAGTCCAGTTCATTTTCAATTTGGGTAGAATCTTTAACACCACTACGCAGCATATTACGTAATAAGGCCAGCAGTGTTCCGAGGAAACCACCGAGGAAAATCGACAGAATCAGGATCTGTAATTTCTTTGGCTTAATCGGTTCAATCGGTTCCACCGCGGTATCGACAATACGCACATTGCCAATTTCACCGGCTTTGGCAATACGTAACTGCTGATAAGAATTAAGCAGGCCGGTATACAGCTGTTGCTTCACTTCCACTTCGCGGAACAGTTGCAGATACTGGCGTTGCAATTCTGGTAAGCGCCTTAAAGTTCCATCTAGCTCATTAATCTTTTTATTAATGGCTGTTAATTGCGCATTCATTTGCTGCATGATTGGGTGTTCGGCCGTATATTTGGCTGAGGCTTCAGCCACTTTCTGCTCTAGCTCGGCTTTTTGGGTTTCCAGGGTCACGCTTTGGGTCAGATACAGCTCTGATTCCTTGGTGACATCGACCGTATTGTACTGCTGGCGGAAACGGTTAAATTCACGTTCAGCGACATCCAGTTGTTGCTTCAGTTCAGGTAGCTGATCTTCCAGGAATTTTAAGGTTTGTGCGGTTTCAGCCGAGCGACGTTCAATATTCTGTTGACTATAGGCCGCTAAAATAGCATTGAGCACCTGGGTAATATGCTGCTTGTCAGTACCCTGGTAGTTGAGGCCCAGTACACCGGTCATTTTGCCTTTTTCGGCCACCGAATAGTCAGCGAGCAAGCTGCGAACCGCGGCAGGCAGGCTTTGCTTTTGGATCAGGTAAGTGCTATCAAAGCTGTCCTGACTATAAATACCGACTTTCCATAGGCCATACTCAGACTGTAACTGGCTGGTCTGGTTCAGTGGTGCGGAAAAGACCACCTGTTCTGTGGCTGAATCAGTTAAACGGTATTGACCTTCGGCAAAACTAAGCAGCAGATTTTTATCGCGGTAGTAATCTGGAATCTCAAAGCTGCGTACATCAAAGCTTTTCTGGTTATCTTTAAACAGCACGGATTTGCCCGAATATTCACTGTCATACTCGTGCTTATTCAGTAAGCGGCTCCAGAAACTGTCTTCTGTACCATGAATGCGAATATTTAAATTCAGGCGATCAATGACGGTACCAAGTACCAGACGCGATTTCAGAATCTCAATTTCGGCCTGAGCCGGTGATTTCTGCTCAATCATATTGGACAAATCGCCCAATAAGGCGGCAGATGCTCCTTTATTTTCTTCGACCTGAACCAGCGCATCAACCTGATAGGTGTCTGGTGTGGTTCTTAAATAAAGTAAGGCACAGACCAAACTTAAAATGACACAGAGAGCAATCAGTTTCCACTGGGCAATTAAGGAGAAAAACAATTCCTTCAGGTCAATGGTATCTTCTGTATTGGTATTTTGGCTCATAGTCTTTTGTTCGAAAGTTAAATATATTTTTTCCAGTCTGCAATGCAGGCCTGAATCAGCTGGCAGGTGTCATCAAATACTGCCTGATCATGCTGATAAGGATCGGCCACATTTTTACTTTGCCAGTGCCCGAGCCTAAAGGTTTTACCTTTGGCAAAGGGCCAGGTCTGTTCCACATGTTTTTGCTGATTCTGACTCATGACTAAAATCAGGTCAGCTTTCTTGACCAGCTCGGCATTTAGCTTTCGGGCCACATGCGGGCTCATATCAATCCCTAAACGCTGCATGCACAGGCTGGCTTTGTCATCGGCTGCATGACCGACCAGCCCGGAAATACCGGCAGATTCAATCTGTAAATGCGGAAATTCCTGTTTTAAAAAGTATTCCGCCATCGGGCTACGGCAAATATTGCCAATACAGACCACCAGAATATTGTTAATTTTCATTAGTTCCCCAAACGGTCTAAATTATATAAAGCATTTGAGAATGGAATAATCTGATTCACGACACGTTGCCAACGCGCAAGGCCCGATGCATCGACATAGACAATATCATTACTGCGCATTTTAAACTGATTGGCCAGACCAAAGTCGGCAATACTGCTTAAGTCCAGATGATAGACTTCGGTTTGTGCACCACTTGGCTGACTACGTAGCACATAAATTTTACTACGGCTGGCCGACAATGGATTTAATCCCAGACTTTCACCAAGTACATCACTCAGACTCATGCCCTGATCTCGAAGCGGTAAAGACTGGTTTTTACCCGATTCCCCCATCACATAGATTTTCTGGTTTTCTCGGCTGTTCACATACAGCGTGTCATTCGGTTGAATCAGCAGATTATGTAAAGAGAAACCGGCTTGTTCCAGCTCAATACTGTTTAAATGATAGGTCTGCCCCTGACGTACCAAGGTAATAGAGGCATTATTGCCTTGCTGGGCATTGACACCACCGGCCAGACCTAAAGCGGTATAGACACTGGTCGGCTGGTCACTTAAATAGAACTGGCCACCTTTCATTACATTACCTTGCACCGAGTAACGCTGCCCTTGATAAGACAGGACCCGTGCTACTACATCAGGCGTTTTTAAATAACGGGATAACTGACTGCGCAGCTCACGGTTTACCTGACTTAAAGATTTGCCCGCAGCTTTATAGCGGCCAATAATCGGGAATTGAATATAGCCACTTTGGTCAATTTGATAACCATTGGCCTGTATAGCCTGTTCATTGCTAATCGTATTGGTAGGTGGGGTAATTTCTGGGTAGGCCCATAAATAGATCGACAGAATGTCGCCTGGACTGAGGCTATAGTTGCGATGTGACTGGGTAAACAGGTGAGCATAATCTTGCTGAATATTTTGTACGGCCGGTTGCAAACCGAGTACAGTATCTTGAGTGAGCCGGACCACATTCACCGAAGTCCCCAAGTCTGTTTGATAGACACCCTCAGAAGGTAAGTCATAGGTCTGTAAGCCGGAGGTGACCGCACACCCGCTTGCTGTCACCAAAAAAGACAGTAGAATTATAGATTTAAATTGTCTCACACGTATTCCCGTTCTCGATTTTTCTAAAATCATAAAAAATAAAAAATAGTTTACCGAAGTTATTTTAAGGGTATATAACAAATTGTAAGTAGATTGCGAAAGTATACGCAAGCATAGCCAGAAAAATGAGGCAAAAAGTATCTAAATTGTGAGACACCGCAAAATTAAATAAAGATCATTTGCAAAAAACTGACATAAAAGGAAGCATTTTAGATTTTTTTGGCTAAAAATCATAACAGAACATTCATGATTTTCTGCTAATATTCCCGCCGAAAGATTTACTCTTCATAAGTATAGTATATAAATAAGGCGTTAAAATGCTAAAGCTCTCTGACCTGAAAATTGCCGTAATTGGTTTAGGCTATGTTGGTTTGCCACTTGCCGTGGAATTTGGAAAAAAGGTTCCGGTAATTGGATTTGATATTCACAAAAAACGGATTGAAGAATTACAAAGTGGCCAAGACCATACTCTAGAAGTATCACCAGAAGAGCTGCAACAGGCGACACAACTTTCTTATTCCGCCAATTTGGATGATTTAAAAAGCTGCAACTTTTTTATTGTGACGGTTCCGACCCCCGTTGATCATGTTAATAGACCTGATTTAACCCCTTTACAAAAGGCTAGCGAAACGATTGGTCAGGTATTAAACCCAGGTGATATTGTGGTGTATGAGTCTACTGTGTACCCGGGTGCGACTGAAGAGGTTTGTATTCCTGTTTTAGAAAAAATATCAGGTTTAAAATTTAACCAGGATTTTTTTGCAGGTTATAGCCCAGAGCGAATTAATCCGGGTGATAAAGTCAACACCCTGACTAAAATTAAAAAAATTACCTCAGGTTCTACCCCAGAAATCGCTGAGCTGGTAGATCAGGTATATAGCAGTATTATTACTGCAGGTACACATAAAGCTTCGAGTATTAAAGTCGCAGAAGCAGCAAAAGTCATTGAAAATACCCAACGTGACTTAAATATTGCCTTGGTGAATGAGTTATCGGTTATTTTTGATCGGCTTGGTATTGATACTTTAGATGTGCTAGAAGCCGCAGGCAGTAAGTGGAACTTTTTGCCATTCCGTCCAGGCTTGGTTGGTGGGCATTGTATTGGCGTCGATCCCTACTATTTAACCCATAAAGCTGAAGAAGTGGGTTACCATCCACAGGTGATTTTGGCCGGGCGTCGTATTAATGACAATATGGCACGTTATGTGGCGCGTAATACAATTAAACATATGCTTAAAAATGGTATTGATGTTCCGCGTGCAAAAATTGGTGTATTAGGGATTACCTTTAAAGAGAATTGTCCAGATATCCGTAATAGCAAGGTTGAAGACCTGATTAAAGAGTTTCAAACCTGGGGTGCACAGGTTGTGGTCTGTGATCCATGGGCAGATGCAGAAGAAGTACGACAAGAGTATGGGGTGGAGCTTTCAATTATTGATGCAGAGCATCCTGTAGACAGCTTGGTTGTTGCTGTCGGACATAATGAGTTCCGCCATCTTAGCCCCGAGCAGCTACGTAGCTATGTAAATAATCCTAAACCTGTGATTGCTGATGTCAAAAGTCTGTTTAACCGTGATGAACTAACAGCACAAGGTTTTACTGTATTCCGTCTTTAACATAAATTAATCAATTGTAGTGAACAACATGAAAAAATTTGCCCTCATTGGTGCTGCAGGATATATCGCACCACGTCACTTAAAAGCAATTAAAGAAACAGGTAATACTTTAGCCGTTGCTATGGATGTGAATGACTCTGTTGGGATTATGGATAGTCATTTCCCTGAAGCCGAGTTTTTTACTGAATTTGAAGAGTTTGAGGCTTATGTAGAAGATCAAAAACTCAAAGGTGAAAAGCTGGATTATGTTGCGATTTGTTCACCAAACTATCTACATGCACCTCATATGAAATATGCCTTAAAAAATGGCATAGATGTGATTTGTGAAAAACCATTGGTACTTAATTCAGAAGATTTAAATCTGTTATCTGAATATGAAAAACAATATGGCGCAAAAGTAAACTCGATTCTTCAATTACGCTTACATCCTTCAATTATTGCATTACGTGATAAAGTCCAAGCTGCGCCAGCAGATAAAATTTTTGATGTAGATTTAACTTATCTTACGTCACGGGGTAAGTGGTATTTAAAATCATGGAAAGGGGTTGATAATAAATCGGGTGGTGTAGCAACCAATATTGGTGTGCACTTTTATGACATGCTGCATTTTATTTTTGGCAAAATTGTGAAAAATGAAGTGCATTATCGTGATGAAAAAACTGCATCAGGCTATTTGGAATATGAACGTGCCCGTGTACGCTGGTTCTTGTCGATTGATGCTAATAATTTACCTGAAAATGCTGTACAGGGCGAGAAACTGACGTATCGTAGTATTACTATTGAAAATGAAGAGCTTGAATTTTCAGGTGGTTTTACAGATTTACATACTCAAAGTTACCAACGTATTTTGGAAGGTAAAGGCTATGGGGTAGAAGAAAACCGTGCTGCGATTGAAACCGTTGAAGTGATTCGAGTTGCGCCAGTTGTCGAAAATCCAACTAATCCGCACCCATTGTTGGCAAAAGTAAAATAAGAAAGGAAGAGACGATGAGTTTTTATCAACACGAAAGCGCCATTGTAGATGCAGGTGCACAAATTGGTGATGGTTCACGAGTCTGGCATTTTGTACATGTATGTGGTGGTGCAAAAATTGGCCGTGGCGTTTCATTGGGGCAGAATGTTTTTGTGGGCAATAAGGTCGTAATTGGCGACTATTGCAAAGTACAAAATAATGTGTCGGTTTATGACAATGTCACCCTTGAAGAAGGGGTGTTTTGTGGGCCGAGCATGGTATTTACCAATGTATATAACCCTCGCTCACTCATTGAACGTAAAGATGAATACCGTAATACGCTTGTGAAAAAGGGTGCAACATTGGGTGCTAATTGCACTATTGTTTGCGGTGTTACGATTGGTGAGTATTCATTTGTAGGTGCGGGTGCTGTAGTAAATAAAGATGTACCTGCTTATGCCCTGATGGTAGGTGTACCTGCAAAACAAATTGGCTGGATGAGTGAATTTGGTGAACAATTGGATTTACCGTTAGAGGGTGAAGCACAAGTTGCATGTGAGCATACTGGGGCAATTTACCGACTAAATGGTAAGGTTGTAACAAAAGAGCAGGCTGCCGCATGATTGAATTTATTGATTTAAAAGCACAGCAATCACGTATTAGAACTGAAATTGATGCCGGTATTCAGCGTGTTTTAGCACATGGTCAGTATATTTTAGGCCCAGAAGTTAAAGAGTTAGAAGAAAAACTTGCTGCTTATGTGGGTGCAAAATATTGTATTACCTGTGCCAATGGTACTGATGCTTTACAAATTGCCCAAATGGCATTTGGTATTGGGCCAGGCGATGAAGTGATTACTCCAGGATTTACCTATATTGCAACGGCTGAAACAGTGGCTATATTGGGGGCAAAACCTGTTTATGTAGATGTAAATCCAAAAACCTATAATCTGGATGTTGAACAATTAGAAGCAGCCATTACACCACGTACTAAAGCTATTATTCCTGTCAGTTTATATGGGCAATGTGCAGATTTTGATGCAATTAATGAAATTGCCGCGAAGTATAATATTCCTGTCATTGAAGATGCTGCGCAAAGCTTTGGGGCAACATATAAAGGTCGTAAAAGTTGTAATTTAAGTACCGTAGCATGCACTAGCTTTTTCCCAAGTAAGCCTTTAGGCTGCTATGGAGATGGTGGAGCGATCTTTACCAATGATGAAGAACTAGCAAAAGTGATTCGCCAAATTGCACGTCATGGGCAAGACCGCCGTTATCATCACATTCGTGTAGGTATGAATAGCCGTTTGGACACATTGCAGGCTGCGATTCTTTTGCCAAAACTTGAAATTTTGGATGATGAAATGCAGGCGCGTCAGCGTGTTGCAGAAACCTATACCAAACTGTTTAATGAAGCGGGTATAGATACGACTCCATGTATTGAAGCACATAACCAAAGTGCTTGGGCGCAATATACCATTCAAGTTGAAAACCGTGATGATGTGCAAGCGAAGCTGAAAGAGCAGGGTATTCCTACAGCGGTACATTACCCAATTCCATTGAATAAGCAGCCAGCAGTTGCTAATGCGAATGTAAGCTTACCTGTGGGTGATGCAATTGCTGAACGTGTAATGAGTTTGCCAATGCATCCTTACTTGACTGTAGAAGCTCAAGAAAAGATTGTTGTGGCACTTTTGAGTAAATAAGTTGTGAAAAGCCTTCTTGATAAAGTTAATGCAAAGTTAAATGCACAAGGGGGCTTTTTAAAAGCGGTATCAGTGTTGGTTGGAGGTACTGCTTTTGCTCAGTTAATTGGTTTTTTGTGTTTACCAATATTAACCCGTTTATATACACCAGAAGACTATTCTGTTTTAGGTGTTTATGTTGCTATTGTTTCTATTTTAGCTGTGGTTTCTTGTTTAAGATTTGATATAGCCATTCCTATTCCAGAAAATGAAAATGATGGAAAGGCTTTATTATTTTTGTCTTTTTTAAGTAATACAATTTTTAGCATAATTCTTTATGTAGTACTTTTTATAAGTTATCCATACATACAACATTATAAAATAATTGATCAGCTATCTTACTGGATTTGGTTAATTCCACTTGGTGTATTTGTATCAGGGTTTTACTCTGCTCTACAGTTTTGGGCAACACGACATAAAAGATTTAAAGATATTGCTAAAACTCGCATGACACAAGCTATATCTGGAAATGCTGTAAGTTTAGCTGGTGGTATGTTTTCTGTTGGGTTTGGTGGGTTGATTGTTGGGCAGCTTTTAAATTTCTCTGGTGGACTTGTTAAGTTAGCCGTGAGTGCTAAAAAGGATTTAGCTGTTGTTAAAAGCAGTCCATTAAAAGCGACATTTGCAAAGTATAGCAATTTTCCCAAGTATTCTACTTTTGAAGCATTGGCTAATGTGAGTGCAATTCAACTACCTTTGATTCTTTTGGCGAGTTATATAATTGGGCCAACAGTTGGGTATTTAATGCTTGCTATGAAGGTTTTAGGTGTGCCAATGGGGTTAATTGGCTCTGCATTCTCACAAGTATATTTAGCAAATGCAAGTAGTCACTTCGAGAGTAATACGTTATATTCATATACAAAAAACGTAATATTTAAAATTTTAAAAATCACAATAATTCCTTTTCTATTGTTAGCTTTGATATCACCATATATTTTTGGGTATATATTTGGTAAAAACTGGAATGATGTTGGCTTATATATTTTAGCTATGTTGCCATGGTATTTTATGCAAATATTATCATCACCAGTTTCAATGTCGCTACATATTATATCTAAACAAAAACTGGCATTATTTCTTCAAATCTTTGGTTTTATTATTAGAGTAATTATTCTTTTCTTGGTGATATTAGCTTGGCGCTATTATTCCTTGGCTTGGTATGTTATTTCAGGTTTTTTGTTTTATTTTTTATATCTTATAGTTATTTTGCTGAATTTGAAGAGGTTGGATTTTAATGATTAATTCAATTAAATGAATGTAAATTATGTTTAAATTTAATTTTTTAGCGAAATTTATAGATATCAAAATATTATTTAGATGTAATTTTTTTAAAACCCAAATATTTTTTGAAAAGATTTTTTTATGAAAGGTATAATTGCACCAAATATAGGTTTAATAAATTTAAGTACGACTTTAATGTTAATGCTTTTTTTATCATTTTTAAAAGTCGTGAATTCTAATTTTTTAAAATTAATGGGAGATTTTTTCTTACTGACTTCATTAATCGTAATATTATTTATATCAATTTTTAATTTTAGAGTTTTTTTAAAAATCAATAAAAATATTTTATTTTCATTATTGCCATTGTTATGTATAGGGCTTGTTTATTTTATAAATACTTTTTTTTCTATTAATCCTATTATTTCATTGCAACGTTCTTTTTTAATTTTTTTAATTTTTTTTGCCATGTCTTATTTTTATAAGGTTGGTTTGATTGATTATGGTAGCACTTTAAGAAATAAGTTATACTATTTACTTTCGATTATTCTAATATTAATTGTAATTTATTATTTTATTAATCCGGGATTTAGTAATTATCAGTCCTTTTTCTTAAATCCAAATGCATTTGGTATGTATACAGCCTTGCTATTCTTAAGCTTAATCTATTTAGGAGGAAAAAAATTTAAGTTTCTAATTTTTTTAATAGGTTTGTTTTTTGTTTATATAAGTTCATCGAGGACTTCATTACTTGCATATATTTCTTCATGTGCTTTTATTTATTTTGGTTATTATTTTTACGCTAGTAAAAAATTATATATATCAATAATTTTTTTACTTATTGTTTTTGCTATAGCTGTTATTTATTTTATGGCCTATTTGGATCTAACAAGCTATAATGAACTGGTTAGGGGATATACTGGTAAAAATTTACTTTCTGGTCGTAATGAAGTTTGGCCTTACGTTTTAAATTTAACTCAACAACATCCATATTTGGGATGGGGTGGAGGGGTAAATTTAAGCGATATCGGTTTTTATACCTTTTCTAGTCATAATTTTTATTTACATACAGCTTTACAAATTGGTTATTTTGGTGTTTTTTTGGTATTTGTTTTTTATGTAAAGTTTTGGAATTTTATACTAAAGGGCAAATATAACAGAAATATTTACTATGCAAATGGCTTATTTATTTATTTGATTTTAATCCAAAACTTTGAAGTTACTTTGTTGCAGAATAATTTAGCAATGAGTGTGCCTGTTTTATGCTTAATATCATATATAATTGGTAATAGTTTATCTGAAAAAAAAGAGATTAATAAATTATGAATATTATTTTTCATTGCCCATTTCCATTAGATTATAATGCAAAATCTGCAAGTGGTATTAGGCCAATTAAAATGCTAAATGCTTTCCAATCTCTAGGATATAATGTTGATTTAGTTGTAGGTTATTCAAATGAAAGAAGTATAGCAATAAAAAAAATAAAAGAGAAAATAAAAAATGGTTTTAGCTATATTTTTGTTTATTCAGAAAGTTCTACTATGCCTACAGCATTAACAGATCAACATCATTTACCATTGAGACCATTTCTTGATTTCGATTTTTTTCAATTCTTGAAAAATAAAAATATTAAAATTGGTCTTTTTTATAGAGATATACATTGGAAGTTTGATCATTATGGTGTAGGGCTTTCTTGGTATAAAAAGCAATTAGCTTTATTTTTCTATTATTTTGATTTAAAAAAATATAATGAATTAGTGGACGTTTTTTATCTGCCTTCAATGCAAATGGGAAAATACATTGATTATATTGATGAAACGAAATTTAAAGCTCTTCCACCTGCACATGATTTAAGTTCTTATCAAAATATTACTCCTCTGGATAATATTTTAAATTTACTATATGTAGGTGGCGTAGGCGAGAATTATAAATTAAATAAATTGTTCGAAGCTATGATTTTAATTCCTAAAGTTAATTTAACGATTTGTACTCGAGAGGCTGATTGGAAAAAAATCAAGGATAAATATACTGTTATCCCAGAAAATATTAAAATAGTACATGAAAGTGGTGAGGAACTTGATGAGTTATATAATGTATCACATATAGCATTGATTTTTGTTGAGCCAAAAGATTACTGGGATTTTGCAGTCCCATTTAAGTTATTTGAATATATTGGTAGAAATAAACCAATAATTTGCTGTAAAAAAACATGGACTGGTGATTTTGTTGAGCAAAATAATATAGGGTGGTCAATTGATTATAATGTTCAAGCATTCATAGATTTAATATCAAATTTAAATCCTTCTATTATTAGAGATAGGACCGAAAAGGTAATTGAGATAAAAAAAAATGAGAGTTGGATAAGTCGAGCTAAACAAGTTATACGCGATTTAAATAGTTGAAGGTAGAATATGAAATTAGTTATTCTTTCAAGTGCAAATAGTATTCATACTATTCAATGGGCGAAATATTTAGCTAATTCAGGGATTGATGTACATGTTGTGTCTCAACATTCAGCTAGTCAAGATTTTCCCCAGCAGATTACTATTCATACTTTGCCATTTAAAGGTTTTATGGGTTATTTTTTTAATGTTTTTGCATTAAAAAAACTGTTAAAAGAAATTAAACCAGATATCTTAAATGTTCACTATGCCAGTGGTTATGGTGCGACTGCGCGTTTAGCCAACTTTCACCCATACGTACTTTCTGTTTGGGGAAGCGATGTCTTCGAGTTTCCTTATCGTTCATTTTTTCATAAAAAATTACTTCAGCAAAATCTCAACAGTGCGGATGTTATAGCATCTACCAGCCTAAGCATGGCTAAACAAACTCAGCAATTTGTAGACGGCCATAAAAAAATTGAGATTACGCCTTTTGGTGTAAATCTAGAAAAATTTAACCCTATTTGTTTTGATAAAAATGCGAATGTTAAAACGATTTGTATTGGTACGATTAAAACGCTTAAACATGTATATGGTATAGATATCTTATTAAATGCTTTATCAATCGTTTATAAAGATATAAAAATTGAATTTCCTCAAATTGCTAACCAATTAAATTTTAGAATCGTTGGTGGTGGGACAGATATGGATGAACTTAAAAAGCTTGCTGTCGAATTGGGAATAGATCATCTAACACATTTTACTGGATCTGTGTCTCATGAAGAAGTTCCAGCAGAATTAAATCGCTTAGATATATATGTTGCACTGAGTCGGCAAGAAAGCTTTGGTGTTGCTGTGGTTGAAGCTCAAGCTATGGGTGTTCCTGTCATTGTATCAAATGTAGGTGGCTTACCTGAAGTTGTGCAAAATGGGAAAACAGGTTTTATTGTAGATAGTGAAAATCCGCAACAAGCGGCAAATGCTATTAAAAACCTGATTTTGAATACTGAACTTAGGCAAGCTATGTCTGTAGAAGCTAAACAATTTGCACACTCAAATTTCTCATGGCAATCGTGTGCAAACAAAATGTTAGATGTTTATCGGAATACATTAAAAAATTTTAAAGTAAGGTAATTAGTATGAAAATTCTTACAGTAATTGGCGCGCGCCCACAATTTATTAAAGCGAGTGTAGTATCAGCTGCGATTGAAAAAACAGCGGGTTTGTCTGAAGAGATTATTCATACCGGTCAGCATTTTGATGCAAACATGTCTAATATTTTCTTTGACCAACTAGGTATTCCAAAGCCTCATTACCAATTAGATATTAATAGCGGTAGCCACGGTTCTATGACTGGTCGTATGCTTGAAGCGATTGAAAAAATTTGCTTAGAGTCAAAACCAGATCGTTTAATGGTTTATGGTGATACCAATTCAACTCTAGCAGGTGCTTTAGCTGCCTCTAAACTACATATTCCTGTTGCGCATATTGAAGCAGGTTTACGTAGTTTTAATATGCGTATGCCAGAGGAAATTAACCGTATTTTAACTGATCAGGTGAGTGATATTTTATTTTGTCCAACTGAAACTGCTGTTAAAAACTTGAAAAATGAAGGTTTTGAGTCTAAACCAGTTCAGGTTTTAAATGTGGGCGATGTGATGCAAGATTCATCAATGTTTTTTGCTGAGCGTGCAGTAAAAGGTGAAGCACTTAAAGCTGTACCTGAAAGTAATTTTATTGTTGCTACATTGCATCGCGCAGAAAATACCGATGATCCTGTACGCTTAAAAGCAATTGTGGATGCGCTGAATTACATTCATAAAAATATTTTACCAGTTGTACTACCTTTACATCCACGTACACAAAAAGTTGTGAAATCTTTAGGTTTAAAGCTTGAGATGTTAGTTTTGGAGCCTGTGGGTTATTTAGAGATGATCTGGTTGTTAAAGCATTGTAATGCTGTAGTTTCTGATAGTGGTGGTGTACAAAAAGAAGCATTTTTCTTCAAAAAACCATGTATTACCATGCGTGACCAAACCGAATGGGTCGAGTTAATTGAAAATGGTGTGAATGTGCTTGCGGGTGCAGATACTCAAAAAATTATTGATTTCACACAAGCTATGTTAAATAAAACCATTGAAGATCCTTCGAATTTATACGGCGGCGGTAAAGCATCGCAAAATATTGCCAATGTATTAGCGAGTATTTAAAGACTTATGAGCCAACAAAAAACAATTTGGATGATTAACCAGTACGCATCAACTCCAGAAACAGGTTTTATTGGAAGACATTATTATCTAGCTGAGGAGTTATCCAAACTGGGTTATCGTGTTTATGTGATTGCTGCATCTTATGCGCATAGTCAAAGCAATCCTGTTTCATTTGATGGAAATTATCGTATTGATACATTTAATGAAAATTTTAAATTTGTTTGGCTCAAAGTTCCAGAGTATGAAAAATCTACAAGTAAACGTCGAGTGCTTAATTGGTTCGAATTTGCCTATAAAATTACAAAGTTAAATAAGATCATTCCTCATAAACCCGATGTCATTCTTTACTCATCATTAAGTCTAGTTGGTTTTTTAGGAGCGGAAAGACTAGCACTTAAAAACAAAGTACCACTATTTTTTGAAGTGCGTGATATTTGGCCATTAAGCTTAATTGAAATTGGTGGAGTATCATCATCACACCCCTTTGTACGTTTTTTACAATGGGTAGAAGATAGAGCGTACAGAAAGTCTGATAAGGTTATCTCTAACTTAAAAAACTCAGTAGTACATATGGTATCCCGAGGTCTTGATCCTAAGAAATTTCATTGGATTCCAAATGGGGTTTCGCCAAGTGAGGGGGTACAGTGTCAAGAACTTGATGTCGAAATAAATGCAAAAATTCCTCAAGATAGATTTGTAGTTGGTTATACGGGTAGTATAGGAATCGCTAATTGTTTACAAAATCTACTCGATGCGGCATATGCTTTAAAGAATGATCCTAATTATCTATTTGTTATTGTTGGAAAAGGGGAATATAAGGCTGTTCTACAACAGCGCATCATTGATGAACATTTAGATAATGTTTTGATACTTGATCCTATTCCGAAGACTCAAATACCAAGTATGCTTAGTCGATTTGATGTTTGCTATATTGGTTTAAAAGACGATCCTTTATTTAAATATGGTGTTTCCCCTAATAAATTATTTGACTATTTTTATGCTGCAAAACCGATTATTTACGCTATTGATTCAGGTGCATACAAGCCAGTTCTAGATGCTAAAGCTGGATATGAGATTAAACCAGAAAACTCTAATGAATTAGTACAGGCAATTCAGCAATTAGCTTCATTGACTGATATAGAGCGTAAACAAATAGGGCTAAATGGCAGAAAGTATGTTGAAGAATGGCATGACTACAGTTCATTGGCTAAAAAATTAGAAAAAGTTATGTTTAATTACTAAGTTAATTAGAGGTCGTGGGCTGAGAGAATATGAGAATTTTAGTAACAGGTGCCTCTGGCTTTGTAGGGCAAACATTAATACAAAAACTACACCAAAATAGAAGCTTGGAGTTAATCGTCTTATCAAGAAAAGCGGTAAAGACACTACATAATGATGTCCGTCAACTAGTTGGGAATGACATTTTCTCAATACAATGGTCTGAAGATATTGATGTTGTTATCCATTTAGCAGGCCGTGCTCATATTTTAAATGATCAAACTATAGACCCATTAGTAGAATTTCGCAAAGTTAATGTAGAGGGCACTTTGCAACTGGCGCGTCAGGCTTTGGACAAAAAAGTAAAACGCTTTATTTTTATGAGCTCTATTGGTGTCAATGGTGCGGTGACCTTACAGCAGCCATTTACAGAAGATGCTGCACCTCAACCCCATGCAGATTATGCTGTTTCCAAGCTAGAAGCAGAACAAGCACTTAAAAAACTATTTGCTGGATCAGACACAGAATTAGTGATTATTCGTCCCCCCTTGGTTTATGCAGCTCATGCGCCAGGTAACTTTGCTCGTTTACTCAAATTAGTCGCAACCAATCTACCTTTACCCTTTGCACGTACACAAAACAAACGTAGTTTTGTCGCACTAGAAAACTTGGTAGACTTTATTCAAACCTGTATCGAACATCCAAATGCAGCCAATCAAACATTTCTAGTCGCAGATCAAACTCCTATTTCTACACGTGAGCTGGTGCAATACTTAAAGCAGGGCATGGGAAAACCCGCACGTTTTATTTATATTCCGCAACCGCTTATGAAACTAGGCGCAGCATGTATTGGCAAATCCAAGCTCTATGAGCAGTTATTTGAGTCACTAGAAGTCGATACCACCAAAGCTCAGAAGTTGTTGGGTTGGACAGCACCATTGAGTACCCAGCAAGCGATGCTGCAAGCGGGTCAAAATTATTTAAAATTGAAAGAGTAATTTACGCATGTCAATTTTTGCACTGAGCATCGTATTTTTTATACTGACATTACTATTCACAGGCTACATGCGTCATTATGCCATCAAGAAAAATATAATAGACAACCCCAATGAACGTAGCTCTCACAGTGTACCTACGCCACGTGGTGGTGGTGTTGCAGTCGTATGTAGCTACTTGTTGGCGCTGGCGGTGTTGATCTATAACCAACAATTGACGCTACATATTGGCTTAACTCTTATGGCAGCGGGTTTTGTTATCGCTTTGCTGGGCTTTTTAGATGACCATGGCCATATCAATTCCATGCTGCGCTTAGCCATACATTTTTTAGTGGCGATTGGCGTGGTGATGAGCTTGGGTGGTTTTGCTGAAGTGACCGTTTTTAATAGTTTAGAGCTGGGCTTTATTGCCAATATTATTGCTGTACTGTTTTTGGTATGGTTGCTGAATCTATATAACTTTATGGATGGCATTAACGGTATTGCCAGTGTTGAGGCCATCACCACCACAGTCAGTATGGCAATTTTATACGCTATACTAAATACCTCAATTAATTCAGATATCCTGTGGTTATTGGCCGCCTGTGTATTTGGTTTTCTATTATGGAACTTTCCCAAAGCTAAAATTTTTATGGGTGATGCCTGTAGCGGATTTCTCGGTCTCACTTTGGGTATTTTGGCGCTCATCGCCCTCAAAGAAAATTTAGCCCTGTTTTGTGCATGGATTATTTGTTTAGGGGTGTTTGTGGTGGATGCTACTTATACCCTTATTAAGCGCGTGCTGAGCGGCTATAAAATGTATGATGCCCATCGTAGCCATAGTTATCAAATCCTGTCTCGCAAATGGGGGAGTCATACACCTGTGACATTGGCGGTAGCCGCGATTAACCTATTGTGGTTATTGCCACTAGCCTATTATACCGTTACCCAGCCATTGGCTTATCCGGAATTTATGGTATTGGTGGCCTATTTACCGCTTATATTAATAGCAATAAAACTAAAAGCAGGACATCCAGATGCCTAAAAAAAATCTGCTAATTCTGGGGGCAGGGGGCTTTGGTCAATCCATTGCTGAAGTAGCAGCGTTATCTGCACAATGGCAGCAAATTTACTTTGTGGATGACCGCTGGCCTGAGCAAAAACAAGTAGGCCAATATTCAATTATCTCAAATATTCAAAACTTGTCTCAGCTTCAGCAAGAAAATGTGGAGGCAATTGTTGCGGTTGGAAATAACCAAATACGACAAAAATGGCAACAATTACTGCTTGATTTATCAATACCACTCGCCACTATCATACATCCACAGGCTGTAATTTCACCTTCTGCTCAAATTGGTCAGGGGGTAAGTATTATGGCAGGGTGTATAATTGGCACGAATACGATTATTCAAGATGGTGTGCTTCTTAATATTGGGACCTTGCTAGATCATGATGTGGTGATCGAACACTTTAGTCATTTAAGTGTTGGTGTAAACATCGCAGGCGGACAGAGAATTCCGTCTGGCTCTTTTTTAGAGGTGGGGACCCGTATTGGACATAAATCTTAATAACAAATTCTTTTAAATTAAGATATGACTTATTGAAAATTATATGAAATCCATCGTTATTCCTCTCGTCGAATCCCCCCGTGCTGCCAAATTGGCTTTTCTGGTCATTCTGGATTTCTGTGTATTTCCAGTCCTAATCTGGCTGTGTTATGCCATTCGTCAGTTTGACCTTGGTGCAGAGGTGGTGCCGAATATTCCGTTTGGTTCACTGTGGGTCAGTGCAATTGCGGTTATCCTGCTGTTTGTGTTCGGGGTGTATCGCTTTATTGTACGTACCTACAATGAAGTGTTTATGGTCAAACTGGGCCTGGCGACTTTCCTGGCAGTGGTGGGACTCTATGCCTTGGCCTATTTAACAGATGCTTTTATTCCAACTTCTATTCCACTGATGTTCGGCTTTATGATGTTCGCCTGGGTGTGGTTTAGCCGTGGGATCATCCGTTTTATTGTCCGTTCTTATGTGCAGGCGGGCGTACCGAAAAAACGCATCGCGATTTATGGGGCAGGCAATGCCGGCCAGCAGGTCGCTGCGACTTTAACCCGTTCCAATGAACATTTACCCATTTTCTTTATTGATGATAATCCGTCCTTAAGCGGACAGAATATTGGTGGCATTGATGTCTATCTGCCGGAAACAGCACTTAAATGTTTTGGCAAATTGCGCATTGATGAAATTTTAATTGCCTTACCCTCTGTAGGGCGTAGCCGCAAAAGTGAAATCGTTAAATTTCTGGAACCGGCACATTTAAAAATTACTGAAATTCCGGGCCTGACCAAACTGGTGGATGGTGAAATCCGCGTCTCCGATATTCAGGAAGTCGATATTATTGACTTGCTGGGCCGTGATCCGGTGCCGCCTGTGGCAGAGCTGCTGGAAAAAAATATTAAAGACAAAGTGGTGATGGTCACGGGTGCTGGTGGTTCAATTGGTTCTGAATTATGCCGCCAGATTATTAAAAACCAGCCACAGAAACTGGTGATTTATGAGCTGACCGAATTTGCCCTGTACAGCATTGATAAAGAACTGCGTCTGGCGTCCAATGTCGAAATTATCCCGATTCTGGGTACGGTTCTTGATCAGGCCAAACTGGAACGGATTATTGAACAGTATGCAGTGCAGACGGTCTATCATGCGGCGGCGTATAAGCATGTACCATTGGTAGAATGTAACCCGATTGCTGGTCTGAAAAATAATGCAATTGGTACCGCTTTTAGTCTGAATGCTGCGGTGAAAAATGGGGTTGAAACCTTTGTGCTGATTTCGACCGACAAAGCGGTACGTCCGACCAATGTCATGGGTGCATCAAAACGTATGGCCGAGCTGTATTGTCAGGCCATGGCGGAAGCGCAGGACCAGACCCAGATCAGTATTGTACGTTTTGGGAACGTGCTTGGTTCATCGGGTTCTGTGGTGCCATTATTTAAACAGCAGATTGCCAAAGGCGGCCCGATTACTGTGACCCATCCGGATGTGACCCGTTTCTTTATGACCATTCCCGAAGCCTCACAGCTGGTGATTCAAGCCGGTGCCTTGGGTCATGGTGGCGATGTGTTCCTGCTGGATATGGGCGAGCCGGTACGGATTCAGGATCTGGCCCGTCAGATGATTGCGCTGAGTGGCCTGAAAGTTCGTGAAGCCGATAGTCAGGACGGCGATATTGAAATCCAGTACTCCGGTTTACGTCCTGGTGAAAAACTTTACGAAGAATTACTGATTGATGCCGATAATACCGAAGTGACGCAACACAGCCGGATTTTACGTTCTTATGAAAAAATGTATCCTCTGGATGAGTTATTGCAGGTGTTTGAACGCTTCAATGATTTAACTGCCGTGCAATCGGATATTGATTGGGCATTAAGCCAGCTGGAGCACTATGTTGATGGCTATCAACGTGGTAAAGAAGTCAAAGTAAATTAAAATATTGAGATTAGGTCAAAGCAGATGATTAAGAAGGCGATTTTACCTGTTGCAGGTTTGGGTACCCGTTTTTTACCGGCCAGTAAATCTATTCCCAAAGAAATGGTGACGGTGGTCGATCGTCCAGCGATTGAATATGTGGTGCGTGAAGCGGTTGCTGCCGGTATTGAACAGATTATTCTGGTCACGCATTCTTCCAAAGCATCAATTGAAAACTACTTTGACCGTAACTTTGAGCTAGAAACCACATTAGAGCAGAAGCAAAAGTGGGATTTGCTAAAAGAAATTACCGAAATTTTACCGCCGCAGGTCAGCGTGGTCAGTGTGCGTCAGCCACAGCCGCTGGGCCTGGGTCATGCAGTACTGTGTGCCAAAGATATTGTCGGTGATGATGCTTTTGCCGTGTTACTGCCAGATGTACTGGTCAAAGATCAGGCAGAAAAAAATGATCTGGCTTTAATGATTGAACGTTTTAATGCCACCCAAGCAGCGCAGATTATGGTCGAAGCTGTGCCGGCGCATCTGGTCGATCAGTATGGCATTGTGGATGTTGCCGCTGCCCCTGCAGAGGGCCAGAGTGCGGAAATGCAGGGCATTGTCGAGAAACCAGCGGTCGGTACTGCACCTTCTAATCTTTCCGTAATCGGGCGTTATGTATTGCCGGCCAAAATTATGCAGCTATTGGCCACCACGCCAAAAGGGGCCGGGAATGAAATTCAGCTGACCGATGCCATTGCCGCATTACAGCAGCTGGAAACCGTCGAAGCCTACCGCATGAAAGGTCAGACCTTTGATTGTGGCAGCAAACTGGGCTATTTAAAGGCCGTCTTGTATTACGGAGTGGACCATCCAAGTTTAGGTGAAGCATTTAAACAGTTGATTCAGGAACTTAAAGACTAATACGGGGCAGAGGTCAGCATGAAGGTTGCAGTTTTTGGTCGAACGCTTTATGCCGGAGTGATGGCGGCGCTGTTGGCAGAATGTGGGCACAAGGTCTATTGGTGTGACATTTTCGAGCAAGATAGCCCGGAAGCACCTGATTTTCAGGATGAGGCGGTCAATCGCCTGCTGCAGCAGCAACATGCGCAAGGTTTCCTGCATTACTGTAGCCTGAAAGAGCTGGGTCTGGAGATGGATGTTTATCTGTTTAGCCTGAATCCGGCAGAAGAGCCGCTGCTGATTGAACTGTTGCAGCAGCTCCAGCAGCGTCCGATCATTCATCCGAAACTGATGATCAATGCTTCAACCCTTGGCTTGCAGGGTACGGCACGACTGAAACAGCTGCTGCCTGAAGATGACTGGGTGTATTTGCCGGATATGAGCCAGGAAGGCAATGCGCTAGCCAGTATTACCCAGGCGGAACAGTTGACTGTGGGCTGTATGAATCCGCAGGTACAGAGTAAAGTGCAGGAGTTTTTACGTCCACTATTTCCACGCAAGCAGCAATACCTGTTTATGCCGGTGCTGGATGCGGAATTTACCAAGCTGAGTATTTCGGGCATGCTGGCGACCCGGATCAGTTATATCAATGACTTGGCTGTGGTGGCAGAAAAACTCGGCATTGATATTGAACATGTGCGTCAGGGCATGGCCGCCGATAGCCGGATTGGCGCGTCCTATATGTATCCGGGCGCCGGTTTTGGCGGAGAAAACTTCTCGCATGATGTTTTAACCCTAGCCAATACGGTTTCAACCACCGGGGTGAAGAGCCAGCTTTTGGCCCAGGTCTGGGAAATTAACGAGCAGCAAAAAGAACTGCTGTTTCGCAAACTGTGGAACTATTATCAGGGCGATTTAAAAGGCAAAACCATTGCCATCTGGGGCGCGGCCTTTAAGGAAAATACTTCACGCGTGCACCATTCACCGATTCACGCCATGCTCAAGGCACTCTGGGCGCAAGGGCTCACGGTTAAATTACACGATCCGCAGGCCTTGCCAGAAATTCAGGCATTGTATGGCGAACGCGATGACCTGATCTTGTGTCAGGACCAGTATGAAGCCGTCAAAGACAGCCATGCGCTGTGCCTGTTAACCGCATGGAAACATTACTGGAGTCCGGACTATAAAACCCTGCTCAACAGTATGCAGCATCCGTTAATTTTAGATGGCCGTAATATCTATGATCCGCAGTTTGTCAAAGCGCAAGGCTTTGCCTATATGGGAGTAGGACGCTAATGAGCAGTTCAGCAGCGCTACATACGCGTGATTCACTGTTATTACAGTTACAGACTTTAAAAAATCAGTTTGAACAGCGCCATTTAACCGATTTATTTGCACAGGATGTGCAGCGTTTCGAGCACTTCTCCGTACGTTTAAAATCGCTGGTTTTCGATTATAGCAAGCAGCGGATCGATGCCGAAGTACTGGCGCAGCTGATTCGCTTTGCTGAGGCACATGACTTATCGGGCTGGATCAACACCCTGTTTTCCACCGATACGATTAACTATACCGAACAGCGTGCAGCCATGCATTGGGCGCTGCGTTTGCCGGAACAGGGCAGTACTCATCCGGAACTGGCTGAGCAGGTGCAGACCCAGCTACAGCGTATGTATCAGCTGGTAGAAAAAATTCATGCCGGGCAGTGCCGCGGTGCCACCGGTGAAGTAATTCAGGATGTGGTCAATATTGGCGTCGGCGGTTCTGATCTGGGACCTTTAATGGCAACTCAGGCGCTGTCCGATTTTAAACATCCAAGTGCCAAGCCACTGAGCGTGCATTTCGTTTCGACCATGGATGGCAGCCAGCTCTCAGATTTACTGCATAAGCTGCGTCCGGAAACCACGCTGTTTATTATTTCCTCTAAATCTTTTGGCACCATTGATACCTTGTCCAATGCACAAACCGTCCGTTTATGGCTGGAAAAAGCCTTGGGCAAACAGGCACGCGTATTACAGCATCATTTTGTTGGGGTATCGACCAAGCCCGATAAAATGACCGCATGGGGCATTGCGCCAGAAAACCAGTTCCTGCTGTGGGATTGGGTGGGTGGCCGTTATTCACTCTGGTCCTGTATCGGCTTGCCGATTGCGCTGATTATCGGGGTGGAAGGTTTTAAAGCCTTTCTGGCCGGGGCCTACGCGGTGGATCAGCATTTCCAGACGGCGCCCTTTGCACAGAATATTCCGGTGTTGATGGGCTTATTGGGTATCTGGAACAATAATTTTCTGGATATTCAGACCCATGCGGTTTTACCTTATGATGGCCGCTTAAAATATTTTGCCTCTTATCTGCAGCAGCTGGAAATGGAATCGAATGGTAAATCGATTCAGCGCAGTGGTGACGCAGTCGAACTGGATACCTGCCCAATTGTCTGGGGTGAAGTAGGACCGAATGCCCAGCATGCGTTTTATCAGCTGCTGCATCAGGGCACACAGGCGGTCAGCTGTGATTTTATTGCCCCAATCAAACGCTACAATGCCAACCAGTTTACCTATGCCGAAAGTGCAGAGGCGCTGGTCGAACAGCACCATCTGGCGCTGTCTAACTGTCTGGCGCAATCGCGCTTACTGGCTTTTGGCAATCAGGCACTGGATCAGGCCGAGCTGGCCAGTCTGCCACCGTATAAGCAATATGCCGGTAATCAGCCGAGTTCAACCTTTTTAATCCAGGAACTGAATCCGTATAGCTTGGGCATGCTGATTGCCTTGTATGAGCATAAGGTCTTTGTCCAGTCGGTGATCTGGAATATTAACCCCTTTGATCAGTGGGGCGTAGAAAAGGGCAAGGAAATTGCCAATCAGCTGTTGCCAATTTTAAATGGCCAGCAGCAGGATGTATCGGCACTGGATGCTTCGACACAGGGTTTAATTCAAATTTTGCTTGACCAGGCGAAAAGTGACAAGGGAATATAATTACAGAGTGAGCAATAAAAAAATGGAGCGTTGAGCTCCATTTTTTATATTAAGCCTGAATCAAGCGGGTCAATTCATCGACATAGTCTTGCATTGGTTTGGGTTGCTGGTCACGGCGGCTTTCAATATTCAAACGCAGCAAAGGTTCGGTATTGGAAGCCCGCACATTAAAACGCCAGGCGCCAAAATCCAGACTGACGCCATCGGTCTGGTCAATGGCCGGATTCTGATCGGCATAGTGCTCAAAGATCTTTTGAATGGTGGTCTGGGTATCTGCTACTTTAAAATTAATTTCGCCTGAGCATGGGAACTTGGCAATCATCTCTTCAACCAGACTCGATAAGGATTGACCGGTTTCAGACAGCACCGCAATCGCCAGTAACCACGGAATCATGCCGCTATCACAATAGGCAAAGTCACGGAAATAGTGGTGGGCACTCATTTCTCCGCCATAAACCGCGTTGTGCTCACGCATCACATCTTTAATAAAGGCATGCCCAGATTTGGACTGGATTGCTTCGCCCTGATACTGTTCCACCACATCAAAGGTGTTCCAGACCAGTCGCGGATCATGCACAATTTTTTCACCGGACTGTTTCAGCAAGAAAGCCTGTGCTAACAGCCCCACGATGTAATAGCCTTCAATAAACTGGCCTTTTTCATCAAACAGGAAGCAGCGGTCAAAGTCGCCATCCCAGGCAATGCCCAGATCTGCACTGTGTGCCAGTACTGCCTCGCGGGTGCTGTCGCGGTTTTCTACCAGAATTGGGTTCGGAATCCCATTCGGGAACGTGCCATCGGCTTCATGGTGAATTTTGACAAACTCCACCGGAACATTCAGGGCCTTGAATTTGTCTTCAATCGCATCAATGACATGACCTGCAGCACCATTGCCGGCATTCACCACCAGCTTCATTGGGCGAATCTTGGCTGGATCAATATAGGTCATCAGATGATCTACAAATTCCGGCAAAATATTGTAGGACTGTGTGGTTCCTTTGGCTGTAACTTCGGTAAATGTACCAGCTTCTGCTAAGGCCTGAATTTCTTTTAAGCCAGTATCGGCACTGATTGGACGGGCATTCTCGCGCACCAGTTTCATGCCGTTATAGTCCATCGGGTTGTGACTGGCAGTGATTTCAATCCCGCCCTGGACATCCAGATGGAAAGCGGCAAAATAGACTTCTTCGGTGCCAGTCATACCCAGATCAAGGACATTTACACCTGCATCATTCAGGCCTTGGATGGTGGCCTGTTTTAAGTCTTCACTGCTTAAACGGATATCGCAGCCAATCGCCACAGTTTTTGGCTGGTAAATCTGGCCATAGGCACGGCCTATTTTATAGGCAATCTCTTCGTTCAGCTCGCTGCCCAGTTTGCCGCGAATATCGTAAGCTTTAAAGCAAGTCAGTTGGGTCATTATTTGTTCTCCATGCAGAAGAAAAAAGGCCGGTGAACCAGCCTTTTTCTGTTTTGCTTATTCTACCGTCACCGATTTGGCCAAGTTACGTGGCTGATCCACATCGGTACCGCGCAGTACCGCGACATGATAGGACAGCAGCTGGACCGGAATACTGTAAACAATCGGCGCCAGCACCGCACTGATTGAGGGAATATGTACCACATGCTGACGCTCTTTGGTTTTAATGCCGCTGTGCTCATCAGCAAATACAAACAGCTCGCCACCACGGGCCTGTACTTCTTCCATATTGGATTTCAGTTTATCCAGCATGTCATCTTTTGGTGCCAGAATCACCACCGGCATTTCATTGTCGACCAGAGCCAAAGGACCATGTTTCAGTTCACCGGCGGCATAACCTTCGGCATGAATATAGGAAATTTCCTTCAGCTTCAGGGCACCTTCAAGCGCAATCGGGAACTGGGTGCCACGGCCGAGGAACAGGCAGTGGTTCTTTTCCACAAACAGCTCGGATAAGTGCAGAATCGCCGGGTTATGTTGCAGGGTATCCAGAATCACTTTTGGTGTATGCCATAATTCCGCGATAATCTCGGTAACCGTCCTGTCTGCAATGCTCTGTTTGACCTGACCAATTTTCAGAATCAGCAGCATCAGCGCAGCCAGCTGTGTAGTAAAAGCTTTGGTTGATGCCACGCCAATTTCCGGTCCCGCCAAAGTTAACAGGCTGTGATGGGTTTCGCGCACCATTGACGAGGTGGCTACGTTACAAATTGCCATGGTGCAAATGTTCAGGCCTTTGGCCGCAGCACGTTTTTGGGTATCGCGCAGTGCAGCCAAGGTATCGGCGGTTTCACCCGATTGGGAAATACAGATGTACAGGGTATTGTTAACAATTACCGGCGTGCGATAGCGGTATTCGCTGGCAATTTCGACCTGACACGGCACATCAATCAGCTGTTCAAACCAGTACTTGGCAATCATGCCGGCATGGTAGCTGGTACCACAGGCAATAATCTGCACCTGCTGGATGTTGGCGAAGTCCTGCTCGGCCTGGGCCAGAAAGTCTTCACGCAGCGCATTGCCATTTAAGGCCTGAGAAATGGTTTGCTGAATCGCTTCTGGCTGCTCATAAATCTCTTTGAGCATATAGTGCTTGTATTCACCTTTAGAGGCATTGCTGACCGTCGCATCCAGCTCTTTCACCGGACGGTTCACCAGCTGACCATCAACAAAAACTTCGATGGTTTCACGGGTTAAACGGGCAATATCGCCTTCTTCCAGATAAATAAAGCGGTTGGTAATTGGCAACAAGGCCAGCTGGTCCGAGCTGATAAAGTTCTCGCCAATCCCGACGCCAATTACCAGTGGTGAACCTTCACGAACGGTAATCAGCTCATCCGGATGATCGGTATGGATAATACCGAGTGCATAGGCCCCTTTGAGCTGCGGCACTACCTGTTTCACCGCTTCCAGTAAACTTGGGGTTGATTTCAGGGCATCATTGACCAGATGCGCAACCACTTCAGTATCGGTTTGCGAGGTAAACACATAGCCAAGCGCTTCCAGGTCATCTTTAAGTTCCTGGAAGTTTTCAATAATCCCGTTATGCACCACTGCCACATTGCCTGAAATATGCGGATGGGCATTATTTTCAGTTGGCTTGCCATGAGTCGCCCAGCGTGTGTGTGCGATCCCCAATGAACCGGTTAATTCGGCTTCAATAACCGCCTGTTCCAGATTGGCCACTTTCCCGACACGACGTTCACGTAATACATGACCGCCATTGATTAGCGCCAGACCGGCAGAATCATAGCCACGGTATTCCAGACGCTTTAAGCCTTCAATCAGGATATTGCTAATATTACGTTCTGCAACGCCACCGACGATACCACACATAATCTTTTCCTCTTATTTTTTCAGTTTTTGGGGACGTTGATAATTATCTTTACTCAACTGTTTTGAGCGTTCAAAGGCCAGGCTATGGTCAGCCACATCACGGGTAATTACCGAGCCGGCACCCACCGTTGCGCCGTTGCCAATGGTTACTGGTGCCACCAGCGAGCTGTTTGAGCCAATGAAAGCCGCATCGCCAATGATGGTTTTGAATTTATTGGCGCCGTCATAGTTACAGGTAATGGTGCCTGCGCCAATATTGGAACCGGCGCCGACTTCTGCATCGCCTAAATAGGTAAAGTGATTGGCTTTGGAGCCAACACCAATCTGGGTGTTTTTGACTTCAACAAAGTTGCCAATATGCACCTCATTGGCCAGTACCGCACCTGGACGCAGGCGGGCAAATGGACCAATCTGTACATCTTCACCGACAATAGCATTTTCAAAGACGCTATACGGCTGAACTTTGGTGCCGGCCGCAATTTTACTGTTTTTAATCACACAGCCTGCGCCAATTTCAACGCGATCGCCGAGCTCAACTTCACCTTCAATAATCACATTGATGTCAATACGTACGTCTTGACCTACTTTGAGTGAACCACGTAAGTCGAAGCGACTTGGATCAATCAGATGCACGCCTTGCTGCATTAACTGTTTGGCCTGGAAGTTCTGGAATTCACGTTCCAAGGCGGCCAGTTGCACCCGGTCATTGACACCTTCGACTTCAAAGGCACGTTCCGGCTGAACCGAAGCCACCTGCATGCCATCGGCAATGGCCATGGCCACAATATCGGTCAGGTAGTATTCGCCCTGTGCGTTGTCATTGGACAGCTTTGGTAACCACTGATGCAGTTTGGCATTGCTGACGCAGTAAATGCCGGTATTGATTTCCTGAATCTGGCGCTGGGCCTCAGAAGCATCTTTATGTTCAACAATGGCCTGAATCTGGCCATTGTCACGTACAATACGGCCGTAACCGGTCGCATCTGGTAGGGTCAGCGTGACCAGACCAATACCGGTAGCCTGACTGGCCTCGACCAGTTGCTCTAAGGTGGCCTGGCTAATGCACGGCACATCACCGGATAGAATAATTGAAACACCATCCTGACCCAGTACCGGCAGCGCCATTTGGACCGCATGTCCGGTCCCGAGCTGCTCGGCCTGTTCCACCCATTGAACCGTTTCATGGGCAAAGGCCTGTTGTACCTGTTCGCCGCCATGGCCATAAATGGTAATAATATTATCTGCTTGTAATTGTTGTGCCGTTTCAATCACGTGACCCAGAAGCGGGCGTCCTGCAAGGGGTTGAAGCACTTTCGGAAGGCTGGAGCGCATACGCGTTCCTTTCCCTGCGGCAAGAATAATCACGGTGGTAGACATGTATAATCCTAGTTATTGCTAAACCAAAATAAAATAAAGATAAATTAAAATACAGATTGCTGCCCAGAGTCCGGCAATCAGATCATCCAGCATAATGCCAAAGCCGCCATCGACCTGACGGTCAATCACCCGGATGGGCCAGGGTTTCCAGACATCAAACAGCCGGAACAGGGCAAAGCCTGCAATGACCCATAGCGTATTCATCTGGCCAAAATAGATCAGCGGTAAAAAGGTAATCGACTGTCCGGCAAATTCATCCCAAACAATACGGCCATCATCATGGACGCCCATCACCCGTGCGGTTTGCCCGCAGATATAAATCCCGACCAGTGACATCAGCAGAATCGCCACAACCGAATAGGCAAAACCAAGCCACAGCCACAGCGGAATAAACAGCAGCGCAAAGGCTGAGCCGAAGGTGCCGGGAGCTTTGGGTAACAGGCCTGATCCAAACCCGACCCCACAGAAGACAACCAGGCGGTCGGGCCAGCTCATCGCTTTAAAATGAATGGCAGGTTTAGGCAAAGTGTTGGTATCCCTGGAATTGGAGCGAATGATCTACGCCATTCTGCACAAAATGAAGTTCGGGTGCTGCATGAATTTGTCCAATCTTGGTAACGCGGACATTCAGCGGTTGTTGTAAAAGTTGTTCAAAATGCTGTGGGCTGATGCTAAAGCACAGTTCATAGTCATCGCCGCCAGCCAGCGCATATTGCCAGCGCTGTGTGTCAGGTAAATGACGCAGAGTATCGCTAAGCGGTAACAGATCCAGATCTAGGGTGGCGCCAACCTTTGAGGCTTTAAGAATATGTCCCAAGTCTTGGGCCAGACCATCTGAAACATCAATCATGCTCGAGGCCAGACCTTTCAGTTGCTGGCCCAGTTCGCAGCGCGGGGTTGGATAATCCAGACGCTGCTGCAGTGCATGACCTGGATGCTTCAGGCCAAAGGCGGCATCACCGACGGTGCCGCTGACACAGATATAATCACCCGGCTGGGCACCGGCGCGGGTAATCGCCTGACCGGTATCTATCCAGCCCAAGGCGGTCACGGATAAGGTTAAATGCGGACTTTGGGTGGTATCTCCACCAATTAAGCGCACCCCAAATTGATCGCAGCAATCATACAGACCCTGGCTAAAGGCTTTCAGCCAGTCGTGATCAATTTGGGATAGGCTCAAGGCCAGTAGAATACTGTGCGGCGTGGCACCCATGGCAGCAATATCGGAGAGATTGACTGCAACAGATTTCCAGCCAATGGCATGTGGATCAGTATCTAATGGGAAGTGTCGTCCAGCAACCAGCGTGTCGGCGCAAATCACCAGCTGTTGCTGTGGGGGAGGAGTCAGCACGGCTGAGTCATCACCAACACCTAAGTCGACAGAACTACCGTGCTGCCGATTGAAATAGGTGTCAATAATGGAAAACTCAGCCATCGCATCAATCTGTCAATTATTTAGATTGCTGTTTTTCTGCTGCACGTAATGAGCTGGCCAAACGGTCAAGAACACCGTTAATGTATTTATGGCTGTCTGCACCGCCAAAATGTTTTGCCAGCTCAATGGCTTCGTCTAAAACCACGCGATATGGAATTTCCAGATGTTCTTTCAATTCATAGGCGCCCAGACGAAGGGTTGCGAGTTCAACGCCGTCAAGGGCATCAATTTCGCGGTCAAGCACAGGGATTAAGAGCGCATCCAATGCTTCATGATTGGCAACCACTTGAGTCAACAATTCATGATAATAGCCGAGATCCACTTTGTGCATGGCATTTTCGACACGCGTGCGTGCTTCAATCTCGTGCACCGGATTGTGGCTCATCTGCCATTCATAAATTCCTTGTACAGCAAAACGACGTGCTTTACGTTTTGCTGCATAAGTTGCTTGAAGTGTTTGCGACATAGCGTTAAATAGCCTTTAACAAGTTAACCATTTCAATTGCAGTTAAAGCAGCTTCGCTACCTTTATTACCTGCTTTTGTACCCGAGCGTTCAATCGCTTGTTCGATACTATCCGTAGTCAATACACCGTTAATGACCGGTAAGCCAGTGTCCAGGCCAACCACGCCTAAACCTTTGGCACATTCGCCTGCAACAAAGTCGAAGTGAGGCGTACTGCCACGAATCACCGCGCCCAGTGCAATAATGGCATCGAAACGATCAGATGCTGCCAGTTTTTTCGCAACAACCGGAAGTTCCCACGCCCCTGGTGCATGAACAACAGTGATATTATCCTCTGATACACCATGACGTTTCAATGTGTCGATGGCACCTTCCAGCAAATGTTCCACCACAAAGCTATTAAAACGACCAACTAAAATCGCGTAACGGCCTTCGCTCGCGAGATGTAACATACCTTCAATACGGCGAACTGCCATAGCAAACCTCGATGATTTCTTAAGTTGTTTGTTGTGCGGTGACGTATTCCACCACTTCCAAGTTAAAGCCGGACAAGGCATTGAAACGTAATGGCGAGCTGAGCAGCTTCATTTTTTCAACACCTAAATCACGTAAAATCTGTGCACCTACCCCAATGGTCTGATACTGCTGAGACAGCGCCGCATTGGATTTACTTTTCTTCGGTGCATTTAAGCTGTCCAGTGCCGGACCTAAATCCTGCAGATGACGCTGGCCAATCCAGACCAGTACACCACGATCGCTGCTGGCGATTTCTTTTAAGGCACGGTCCAGGTTCCAGGCCGGTTCACCATCCTGCTTGTTCAGTTTTAGCAGGTCACGGGTCGGATTAAACCCATGCACACGGACGGTGGTCACGCCGTCTTTTGGCTCACCTTTGACCAGCGCCAGATGAATATCCGGGTTACCCAGTTCACGGTAACGATACAGGTCAAAGCTGCCATATTCGGTATCAATAGTCTGCTGATCCAGACGCTCAACGGTTTGTTCATTGGTCATGCGGTAATGGATCAGGTCGGCGATGGTGCCCATTTTCAGACCGTGTTTTTCTGCAAACACTTCCAGATCGGCACGGCGCGCCATGGTGCCATCTTCTTTAATAATTTCACAAATCACCGAAGCAGGTTCTAGACCGGCCAAACGGGACAGGTCACAGCCGGCTTCAGTATGACCGGCGCGGTGCAGCACACCACCTGGTTGTGCCATCAGCGGGAAAATATGACCCGGCTGGACAATATCGGCCGGTTTGGCATGAGCAGCAACCGCAGTACGAATAGTATGCGCACGTTCAGCCGCGGAAATTCCGGTGGTGATGCCTTCTGCGGCTTCAATCGACAGGGTAAAGTTGGTGCCATGCTGGGCGCCGTTGGCATCGACCATGAGTGGCAGGTTTAACTGCTGGCAACGCTCACGGCTTAGGGTCAGGCAGACCAGACCGCGGGCATGGGTGATCATAAAGTTGATGTCTTCCGGGCGAACATGCGTGGCAGCCATGACTAAATCGCCTTCATTTTCACGATCTTCATCATCCATCAGGATAACCATTTTTCCTGCACGGATATCTGCTACTAGCTCTTCAACTGTATTGAGCGGCATCAACCTTCACCTTCTTTTTGTCTCAACGGACATTTTCATGACATTAATTGTGGCATAGTCTAACGCTTTTTCGTAGGTTTTGCCTATGCTTATCCGTTTCCCGGTCTGCTTCATTGTTATACACAGTGGCTGCTGGCTTGAAAAGGGCCGGCGTCTGGAAAAAACTTGAATTGTGCAGAATATTTAAGCAATTGATCTGTAAAAAAATATAAACAGCAAGCCGCAAAAACCAGGAATTTTTTTAAAAACGCTTTTATACATTTAGACTACGATTTAAATCAGCCAGATAAAACAGGAATGGCGAACAGGCTTGGGGTGAGGTTCAAAAATTTTAGAATAGGCAATAAAAAAGCCCCAATCTTTCGATCAGGGCTTTTTGAATTTGGAGCAGGAAACGAGACTCGAACTCGCGACCCCAACCTTGGCAAGAGTCACCGACATAAAATACACTAAATAACATAATTGGTATTTTAATAAACTCTATATATAACAGTTATATAGAGTTTTTATTTTGTATGGTGTAATTTAAGGTGGGGTGGGGTACTTTGATTTTTGGTCACTAATTTATTGTGATAATCAACAATAATAACCGACATACACATGCTTAATCTAAAGGTGTTTTACTGACTGGTATAATTTTATAATGAGAGGGGTGTTGCCTGGGGCTACGGTTTCTGTTTTGCCTTTTGGCGTAAGACGTACAAATATAAGCTTTCTACTTTTTCACGTGCCCATGGTGTGGTACGCAAGAATCGCAATGATGATTTAACACTTGGATCTATGCAAAAACATCTAATTTCAATTTTACGACTTAAACCTTCAAAGCCACCGTAGTAATCCAATAATTCATCCAAAATGTCAGCAAGTTTTTTGCCGTGTAAAGGGTCATTGGAGGTGTTCATAATAGATCAATCGTATTTTGGGTGGCCATTATTATAACCTGGGCTAGTTGGAAAACTAGAGAGTTGGAATGTAAGTAATGATGGACTGAATAGCCACCAAAATTCTGGAGCACACCCAGCCATCGGTTGATGCATCATATATATGACTTGGTAATCCCATTTGATGTGCAGGAAAGTTCTTTCTGAATGGGTCACCTTTTAACGGAAGTAGGTAAGAGGAAAGTTCTAAACCTTTACTGATCGCTTCTGCACTGTATTCAAAGGCGATTAATGGTCGACCTGTGATTGCGGTTGAGGAGACCAGTGTACCCCAAAGCCAATATTCACCCCATCCATTGTAGTAAACATTAAGTTTTTTGAGCATGGATTTATTTCCTTTTGATACGTTGGCGAGCCGTATTGCTCTCATAGCGGAGAATGTCATCTACACTGTTTAAATCAGGTTTGAAGAGTTCCTCTAATTCTTGTAATCGGCCTAGGACCATGGCAACGCGTACTAAATTTTCAAATGAAACATTTCGACCTGCTTCCAGATTGGATACTGTATTCACACCAATACCAGCACGTGCAGCAACATCTGCCTGAGTCATTTCCAGATAAAGTCGTTCTTTACGAAGCCTCTCACATAATAATCCAACAACTTCTTCAGGTTTTCTGAATTTTAAATCCATAATATTGGGTCTTATGTCCATATATGTCTATTAAACCACAAAATAATGGAGTTATAAAATAAACCAGTTGATCGGTAAGAAGGTGCTTTATTGGCCTGATTAGATCCTATTAGATTAAAGAAATCTAATTAGACATTTACAATCTAATACAATCTATGGTAATAAATAAATCATTGCTGAGTAATTAAAATGATGACCATCTCCAATGACCCTTGGCACTTTCCACGTACCCAACTGGCGAAACAAATTTTAGGCATGTTTGAGACTGGACTAGCTAGTTCTCTGACTTTTTTTGCCCCACGCCGGATGGGAAAAACTGAATTTTTACGAAAAGATATTACGCCCCTAGCAGAACAGCTTGGATGGCGCGTTTTTTATTTCAGTTTTTTAGATGCAGGCCTGCATAGTGAAGGGCAGTTTGTAAAAGCTCTTGATGAGTTTTCAAAACAAAATGGCTTAATGGGGAAAGCCACACATTGGATTAAAAATATTGGTTCTTTAAGTACAGAGATGGCAGGGGTAAAAGCTGAAGTGACACTTCTACAAGGACAAGTGAATTCCAGTATTTTGTCTAGCATTACTAAACTGGCTCAGCAGGGGAAACCTATTTTACTGTTACTTGATGAGATTCAGGCTTTAGCTAGTTCAAAATATAAAACCACGATTGCCAGTTTACGTACCGCTTTAGATATGCATAAAGAAACAATAAAGGTGATTTTTACTGGTTCAAGTCGAGAAGGCCTGAGACAAATGTTTTCTGTGAGTAGTGCTCCATTTTTTCATTATGGACAGAATTTACCTTTTCCAAATCTAACAAAAGCATTTACAGATCATCTGGCAGATGTATTTAATCAGACAACAGGACGTAGTTTGAATAAAGAAATTTTATGGCACGCTTTTTTAGATATGAAGCAAAGTCCTCAACTAGTAAGATCATTAGTGGAGCGTTTAGCCTTAAACCCAATGCTGGCTATAGATTTTGCCAAGGAACAGCTTATAGCCGATACAATGGGGCATCGTGACTTTTCGGGATTATGGGGAGAGTTTAAGTTATTAGAACAGCTAATTTTAAAAGCCATAGCGGAATCACAAGTTGAACTTTATAGTAGTCAATTTAGACAACATCTGGCTGATTCCATTGGTGTAGATAACATTGCGGTATCAAGTATTCAATCGGCCCTACGTTCTTTATCAAAAAAACAAATTATTTTTAAACCAGAAAATGGTACTTATGAAATCGAGGATGCTCTTTTTAAAGAATGGATTATGGATGAAGCATAATTTTGAAAACTCATTTGGATAAAAATGAACCGTACCGGGTTTGTCGGAGACTTTTTTATTTAAGTTAGGCCACCTGACCTAACGGGTTAATCTTATCATAGTACATTGCTTCAAACTCAAAAGGCGATACATAACCCAGTGCACTGTGTACACGCTTTTTATTGAACCAATCTACCCAGTTTAGTGTCGCAAGTTGTACATCTGCTAAACCTTGCCAATCTGCTTTTAAATATTCAATCACCTCTGTTTTGTATAAGCCATTCACTGTTTCAGCCAGAGCATTATCGTATGAATCACCAGTTGTACCGACTGATGCTCGTAAATTTGCAGCTTCTAAACGATTGGTATAGCGAATGGAAAGATATTGAACACCTCTATCGGAATGATGAATCACATTCTTTGGCATGCCTCGATCGTGCAATGCTTGTTCTAATGCATCAAGCACCATATCTGTATTCATCCGTGTAGATACTTTCCATCCAACAATTGCTCGTGAGAACACATCAATAATAAAGGCGGTATTGAGGAGTTATCCAAGGGTTGTAAAAGGAAAACCTCAAAAATACCCAAGAAAAAGCCAGTCAATCTCTTAACTGACTGGCATTACCGTATACAACGGGCTTTATTTAATGATCAACGTGATTAAACGTATTAAGCGGTTTTCATTGAACCGGTTTCTTCAAATTGGGCATGCCAAGACAAAGCTTCATTCAATAAATGTGGTGTCTGACCACCACGCGCGCAGGCACGTTCAAAATAATAATTTAAACTATCACGGTAATCTGGATGAGCACAGATATCGATAATCTTGCGGGCACGTTCACGCGGTGCCAAACCACGCAGATCTGCCAAACCTTGCTCAGTCACCAGAATATCAACGTCATGATCGGTATGGTCGGTATGGCTGACTAGGGGAACGACTGAAGAAATCGCACCACCTTTGGCATAGGATTTGGTCACAAAGATGGCAATATGCGCATGACGGGTAAAATCTCCCGAGCCTCCAATGCCGTTCATCATCTTGGTTCCAGTAACATGGGTTGAATTCACATTTCCGTAAATATCAAACTCAAGTGCTGTATTAATCGCAATAATCCCGAGACGGCGAATCAGTTCAGGATTATTGGAAAGTTCCTGTGGACGCAAGACAATTTTATCTTTGTATCGATCAAAATTGTTCATCACTCGTGCGGCACAGTCATCGGTCAGGGTCATGGAGCAACCTGAAGCAAAGGTCATCTTGCCTGAATCGATAAGCTGGAAAGTGCAATCCTGCAAGACTTCAGAATACATTTCCAGATTATTGAAATTGGAATGTTCGAAGCCGGCAAAGACCGCATTGGCCACGGAGCCCACACCGGATTGCAGCGGCCCCAGATTTTCAGGTAAACGCCCTGCTGCCACTTCCTGTTCAAAGAAATGAATCAGGTGACTGGCAATCGCCAGCGTTTCTTGATCCGGTTCGTCCATGCCAAAGGAAGTGTCTGGAATCTCATTGATGACAATCGCAGAAATTTTTTCAGGTGCAACATGAATCCCGATTGTTCCAATTTTGTCACTGGCTTGAGTCAGAGGAATTGGCTCGCGGTTTGGGCGCGCTTGAGGTACATAGATATCGTGAACACCTTCTAGCACGGGATTAATCGTCATATCAATTTCAATAATGACCCGATCTGCCATTTCGATGAAATTTGCAGAATTTCCGCAAGAGCCTGTCGGAATAATCTGACAGTCTTCAGTAATCGCAGTTGCAGCAATTACAGCCACATTAATCGCTGGCAAGTTTTTATGACGGATATTATCGGCCAGTTCAGAGAGATGCTGATCGACATACATCACTTCACCGGCATTAATCGCTTTACGTAAAGAAGGATCTGCCTGATAAGGATAACGGCGGGTTATGACATGTGCTTCATTGAGTTTTCCATCAATCCGGTTCCCCAGACTTGCACCTGTCGCCAAGGTAATATGAATTGGATACTTCTGTGCATATTCAGCCAAGGCTAAAGGCACAGTTTTCGCTTCACCTGCCCCCCCAAAACCACTTAAACCCACTACATCGCCATCTTGAATCAGTTGTAGTGCTTTTTCGACAGATACGACTTTATCTTGTAATGGGAGCAAACGAATGCGCTCTAAACCGTTCATAAAAAATCTCAAAAATATAAAATAAAGAGGCATCTGCTCCTGATGAACCAAGAGCATTAGCGTCTAAATCAATCAATAATTAATTTTGCTAATTCGAGCATTGAATTTTGGCTGGACTTAAACCAGTTCCACTGCAATCGCAGTTGCTTCACCGCCACCGATACACAGTGCGGCAATACCTTTCTTGCCACCAGTACGTTTTAAGGCATGAATCAAGGTCACAATAATACGGGAACCAGAAGACCCCAGTGGATGACCGAGCGCACATGCGCCACCGTTGATGTTGACTTTTGCAGTATCCAGTTTAAAGCCATCAATGGCTAGCATCGTCACCATGGCAAAAGCCTCATTAATTTCCCAGAGGTCCACATCAGCGGCATCCCAACCGGTTTTTTTCAGGACTTTTTCAATCGCACCGACAGGTGCAATGGTGAATTCCGAAGGATGCTGCGAATGGCTGGCATAGGCCAAAATATTAGCCAGCGGTTTTAAGTTACGCTGTGCAGCAATTTCACTAGAGGTGACCACCAGTGCTGAAGCACCGTCTGAAATTGAACTGGCATTTGCTGCGGTAATGGTTCCGTCTTTTTTGAAGGCTGGACGCAAGCTTGGAATTTTGTCCGCTTTGGCATTTAAAGGCTGTTCATCCTGCTCAACCACCACATCGCCTTTACGGTTACTGACAGTGACTGCTACGATTTCATCTTTAAAGAAGCCTTGCTGAACAGCCGTCACCGCTTTGTTTAATGAGCCAATGGCATAATCGTCCTGCTGTTCGCGTGTATAGCCTTTTTTATCTGCCATTTCCTGTGCCAGAATTCCCATCGACAGACCTGTTTCTGCATCTTCCAGACCTTCCTGGAACATGTGATCCGTGACTTTGCCATGTCCCATACGGAAACCGGCACGTGCCTTGTCCATCAAATATGGCGCATTAGACATAGATTCCATGCCACCTGCGACCACAATTTCAGCCGAACCCGCTTTGATTGCATCTGCTGCCTGCATCACCGCTTTCATGCCTGAGCCACAGATTTTATTGATCGTGGTGGCGCCTGTTGAATCCGGTAAGCCGGCTTGACGCATGGCCTGACGTGCCGGGCCCTGTTTTAAACCCGCCGGCAGTACACAGCCCATAATTACTTCATCAATATCGTTTGCAGTTAAACCTGCACGAGCTACAGCTTCCTTGATCGCCACAGCACCCAAATCAGGCGCCGTACAGCTTGAAAGTGAGCCTTGAAAACCGCCCATTGCGGTACGTACAGCTTCTACAATTACAATCATTCTAATCTCATCCTTTTTCATCATTGTTATTTAACACCGCACAGTAGCAGCTCTGCAGTGTTTGTCCTTCGCAATATTTGCCGGTTTAAGCCTGTGCAGTGAAATAGTCTTCAGGTAATTGCATGACCAGTTCTGCACCTGCCTGAATACGTTGAATTCGGGCACTCAAATCCGGGAGAATTTTGGCGACATAATAGTTCGCCAGTACCAATTTGTTCTGGAAATAGCTATCGTCTTTCGTTGATGCAGCTTTGCTGATACGCGCATACATATACACAAAGCTGAGCAAACCCACCGCATGCAGATAATCGACCGCAATCGAGTTGGCAAAGTCCGGATTCAGTTGAGACTGCTCGAGGATAAAGCCGGTGATGTCTTCCAGTTGCTGACAGGTCTCTAATGTCGCCGCTTTAACCGTCAATGAATCATCCAGACCTTGGGCGAACTCGCGGATTTCAGCGATATACTCTGCAATATAAGCACCTTTACATTTGGTGGTTTTACGGCCAATCAGGTCAATTGCCTGTACACCATTGGTGCCTTCATAAATCTGTGAAATGCGCAGATCGCGAATACATTGTTCCATACCCCATTCACGGATATAACCATGACCACCGAAGCACATTTGCGCTTCCAGTGCAGAATCCAATGCTTTATCAGTCAGATATGCTTTGGCAATTGGGGTTAACAGAGCCACACGGTCGGTCGCTTTACGCACAGCTTCAGCATCGGTCGAATATTTGGTGATATCCAGCTGCTGACCGACATAGACAGCAAAGGCACGAGATGCTTCATTGTTGGCGCGCACATTCAGCAACATCCGGCGCACATCACCATGTACCAGAATCGAATCGGCTGGTTTTTCCGGTGATTTCGCACCGGTCGAGGCGCGTCCCTGTAAACGGTCTGTCGCATATTGTGCCGCATTCTGATAAGCAAATTCTGCCGCGCCAATGCCCTGAATTCCCATCGACAGGCGTTCGTAGTTCATCATCACGAACATGCCGGCCAGTCCTTCATTTTCGTTACCGACCATATAAGCTTTGGCACCATCAAAGTTCATGACGCAGGTCGCCGAGCCTTTAATTCCCATCTTATGTTCGATTGAACCCGCAGATACTGCATTACGTTCACCGAGTGAACCATCTGCATTCACTAGAAATTTCGGTACAATAAACAGGGAAATCCCACGTGAACCGGCGGGTGCATTTGGTGTTTTCGCCAGCACCAGATGAATGATATTTTCACTCAGGTCATGTTCACCGCTGGTAATAAAGATTTTGGTGCCACTGATGTTATAGCTGCCATCTTCATTGGGTTCAGCCTTGGTTTTGATTATGCCAAGATCAGTACCCGAATGTGGCTCAGTCAGACACATGGTGCCCGACCATTCGCCCGTATAGAATTTTGGTAAATAGGTTTCTTTCTGTTCTTGTGAAGCACGATCATTAATCGCCATGCCTGCACCCACGGTTAACAGCGGGTAAAGCATAAATGATGGATTGGTACTCCAGATCATTTCATCGGCCAGCACGGTCAGCATTTTTGGCATATTCTGCCCGCCCCATTCTTCACTGGCACCTAAACCTACCCAGCCACCTTCAGCAAACTGCTTAAAGGCATCTTTAAAGCCTGTAGGTGTGGTCACTTCACCATCTTTAAACTGAGCACCACCTTCTTCATCCGCAGGACGATTCAGGTCAAGAATGACATTCTTGGAAAATTTGGCCATCTCTTCCAGAATTGCATTTGCAGTTGCCATATCTAAATGTGCAAGATTTTCATTACCTTGCCAAAATTGTTCAGCTTGAAACACATCATTTAAAATAAATTCCATGTCTTTTAGCGGCGCATTATAAATAGGCATTCTTACATTCCTTAACTGGTGATACTCAATTCTGTTGCTGAGCGTTTTATAATCATTGATTAATGAAAATCTTTTTTATGATTTTACTTCAATCAATGCATATCAATCGAAAGTCATCATCTCGAATTAATCCAGCAGTAAATCTCATTCAACTAAATAAGCGACATAAAATTTAAAAACCAAAGCTTCATGTCACCGTTATTTACTGAACCAAGCAGGCTTAAAATGATTCTTTATTCACCGTTATAATCCTTTGCCAGGACGGTCTTAAACCGAATAATGATTTCACTTGATGTGCTGAAACAATAAAATAATTATGCTGAAAATGGAATTTTATTTAGCAAAGTTGATCTCTAGGGTTCAGTTTTCTTGACAATATTTCCAGACTGACACCATTTATATTTTTCATTGTCAGCAGTTGCTGCATAAATATACAAAATTAGATAAATATCACGACCTTAGTTTTATAGCTATCTTGGGTAAAATTGAATATTCTTGAAAGGTTCTTTTTCGAAAAATATGGACCAAGAGGATGACGACTGTAAGACAGCAGAACTTCCTTCTTCGTAAAGAGAAGATCCTGAGCATGGCTGAAAGCCTGCTACTGGACAATAATCAGGACATTACCCTGAGTGAGCTGGCCAGTGAACTGGACATCGCGAAAGGAACGATCTACAAGCATTTCAAAAGCAAGAACCAGTTATATTTAGAACTAATTATTCTGAATGAAAAAAGAATTCTGGAAATATCAAAAAAATATAATAACGATATTAAAAATTATGTTTCGCAATATATGCTCTATCACATGCTCAATTCCAATCGCACCATCCTGTTGCATGTGATTGAAGAGCGTTTAACCAATAACGAAAAAAATCTGAAAGATTTATTTCAGGAGCTTTATCGGATTCGCGAAGAACGGATTATCCGGATTAAAGACATAACCCATGATTATCTGGTGGCTTTAGAAAGTGCCATGTCGATTCGGGATTATTTGTCTTATATCTGGACCGTGACTTATGGTGCTTCACTATTATTAAATTCGACCAATTATCAAAAAGCGATTGGTTCACGTGAACGCCTGATTAAGCTATATATTAATCAGGCGCTGATGACCCCGGATAAAATCTCATCAGTATAATCACTAAAATAAAAAATGCCTGATTCGATCAGGCATTTTTTATCTGGCTAGGCTTTGTTGCATAAATATGTAAGCATCTGATTTAAATAAATTTAATTTTGGATCAAAAAATAATCAAAACTTCTAAAATCATATAGTTATGAAATCTTTGTGCAACAAAGCCATCTGGCTATATGATTTCATAAGATCACTTTCGCGATCTAACTCGACAACCATCAGGCAGCCACAGGCGGGAAACCATCTTCGGTTAAAGCTGCAACAATCTCAGACTCACTGGCTGTCGATTCAACTTCGACCAGTTTAGTGGCCCCATCAATATTCACAGTGGCATTTTCATCCAGATCTTTAAGCGTAGCCGTGACACTGCGCGCGCAGCCACCACAGGTCATGTTTTCAATACGGAATTTCATGTTTAGCTCCATAGGTTCGGTTTAAAGGGCTATTTGCATTTTAGGGTGGGATTTTTATAAATCTCACCGGCTTTGTTGCACAAAGATTTAAAAGGCAGCACTCTGCTCATTTGAACAAAACTCAAGTGACAACTTGGGTATGAGGACGACCTAATTCTGTAAATTTATTCAATACGGCTATGCGTGCATGGATCTCATTTACCTGACGAGGAAAACTCCTTGCCGTTAATTTATCACCTAATAATTTGATGCAATGCATCTTAGTTTCAACCAAACTTCGACGGTGATAACCAGACCATTTTTTCCAAAGTGATCTGCCTAAACGTTTGACTGTTTTTAATAATTCATTCCGCTCTAAAGATCTTAATTTCTGATCTTTCCATGGCTTTGCATTTTTTCTTGGCGGAATGACTGCATGTGTATCTCGATCTAAAACGACTTGTCTACAGTGCTTCGTATCATAAGCACCATCGGTATAGACCGAATCAATTCGTTCATCTAAAGGAATTTGAGCAAGTAAATCATCGAGAACTTGCGAATCGCTTACATTATTTGTAGTAAGTTGTACTGCACGTATTTGAAGGGTTTCAGCATCGATCCCAATATGAAGCTTACGCCATTGGCCACGATATTCAGGTCCATGTTTCTTACGTTTCCATTCACCTTCACCTAGAAACTTCAAGCCAGTTGAGTCTACAAGTAGATGTAACCCATCACTATTTTTTTGATAGCTAATCGCAATATCAATATGTTTTTGTCTTCGACAAAGCGTACTGTAATCTGGCGCTGTCCAACTTAATCCACATAGTTTAATCAGGCTTTGAACAAAACCTGTGACCATGCGTAGAGAGAGTCTGAATAAAGATTTGATCATTAAACAGCATTGAATAGCGGTGTCTGAGTAAGTTTGACTTCGACCTTGCTTGCCTTGTGATTGTGCATACCACTGAGTGTTTGGATCAAACCAAATGGAAATATTACCTCGGTTAATTCAGTCTTCGCAGTATACTGCTCATGTAGGAAGACCAGTTAGTTGTACGATAGATTTTAGGTGTAGGTTTATTCATATTGAAATTATAGGGCTGAATAAACCTTCTAGACTAGGTTTGTGCAACAAAGCCACAATGAGGTATTACGGAGCAATCATGAATAAGAGAACGCTGTTAATGAGCTTAGCGTTGTGCCAAGTGTTTACTGGGTATCCATCTGTCCATGCGAAAACGAGTGAAGTTGTACAACAAACGCTCCAATATGTTGAGCCATGTGAAGCTATAAAACCAGAAAGTGATTTGCTTCGTTATCTCGTTCAACAGTTAGAAGCTCAACCGAAAGGTCAACACAATAAAGTCATTACACAGTTTTGGCAGAAGATTGGCACAATCCAAACGCCGATTATTGAGCCGATCAATGAAAGTTTGAGTCGCGTCATTTATCTATGGCGTGGCGCTCAACATAACGTACGTTTAGTGGGTGGACCGAGTAATGATCACGAATGGTTAACACGCTTACCGAATACTGATATTTGGTTTAAAGAAGCTATTGTTCAAAATGATTTTATCGGCAGTTATAGTTTTGCAGTGGATATCCAGAATGTAGATGGTTATTTATCAAATTATTGCCCACATCTGAATGCTGAGCTGAAAGAGTCACGTCAGCAACGTATGGCACTGCGTCAATCATTTCAACTCGATCCCTACAATGCCAAACGATTCTTAAAACAGCAGATTAAGGGCTTAAGAAATGAAAATCTACTGGTGTTGAATCAAGCACCACAGTTCATCGATCCCTCACAATATCCTGAACGTATATTGCAGTTAAAGCGCTTAAAGCTAAAAAGCAATATACTGAACAATGAACGTGAAATTAAAATTTATCAGTCAGCTAAAAAGAATCCTGAGCAAAGCTATATCACGGCTATTTTTTTCGATGGCAATGAATATGCAACGTTACTGAATGTTCCTAAAGCCTTCGATATTTTAGTCGAACAAGGTAAGTTACCCCCGATACAAGCTGTATTTATTGATCCAGTGAATGCTGACATTCGTCCCAAAGAACTGACACCAAATGCTGCTTTTTCTCAATTTTTTCAAAAAGAATTTTTACCGTGGCTCGATCAGCATATTGAGCGTGATGTCAGTAAAACTGTCTTGCTAGGATCGAGTTTAGGTGGCTTAAGTTCTGCTTATATTGCCTTGGAAAATCCAACCCATATCAGCCATGTGGTTCCCTTATCAGGCTCGTTTTGGTGGAAAAAGGATAAAAGTGATGAACCCAATGGCATGAGCCGGATCATCCATAATAAGACACTACCCATAAAACAGCACTGGTTTATTTCAGCCAATAGCTATGAAACCTCAAGAGCGCATAACGAGCTGAGTATTTTAAATACCTCCCCGATCGTCGCGAATGACTTAAAAGAGAAAGGACAAGATGTTGTCTTTAAGTCCTATACAGGTGGGCATTCTTATGCAGTTTGGCAAGTGGTGGTACAGGATGCATTACAATACTTCTTTGCTAAGAAATAGGAAATCCTAGAGAAATAGAAATATGTCTCTATTTAGCCATACCAATGATAGATCAGAAGGATACTCTTCACAGTGAAAAGTGATATATCCAACCAGATCTTCTTTAATGGTTTTTCAATCTTAACTACTTGATATTAAAACTTATTTTCTTTGAGCTCTAGTATTGTTCAATGTTAGGGCTTAGAGAAATTTTTATTTATAAAAATTAGATGTATTTGAAAAGTAAACAGTTTTATTCAATAAAAATAAAAATAAAAATGGGAATAAACAATAATCATTTTTTTTTGCAATTAAGAATTATTTGCGTTTTGTTGGTGTATAGTACCGACCATTAAAACAGCATTTTAAAATGGTAGGGGAATGGTCGTGAATAGAACAATTTTATTTTTATCTATTGCAGCAGTTTCATTTTACTCAATGGCAGATGAAACCTCAGTTTTACCAACAATTGTGGTAAAGGCAGACTCTCAAGAAACCGATGTCACAGGAAAACTTAAAAAGAAAGCGACACTGAATATTTTGGGTGAAAAAGATGTTTTAGATACTCCATTTACAATTCGTAACTACAGTCAACAAGCCATTGAGGATGCACATGCGCATTCGATTATGGAAGTGTTAAAGATCGACCCAAGTATTCGTACCACAACGAATACGGGTCATTTAAATGAAAACTTTAATATCCGTGGCTTTAATGTCAATTGGGAAGATTACAATTTAAATGGTGCTTATGGCATGGCGCCTACAGGCCGTGTTTCGACCGATATTTTAAGCTCTGTTACTGTGCTTAAAGGCCCGAATGCATTGGTTGCGGGGATGGCACCAGGAGGGAGTGTTGGCGGCGTGATTATTGCCAATACCAAACGTGCTGATAAAGAACTATCGCGCGTGACGGCCAATTTTGAAGAGGGTGGGTACTATAAATCAGGTTTTGATGTTGCACGCCGTTTTGGACAAGATCAGGAGTTTGGCGCTCGCGTAAGTGCTCACTATGGTCAAGGTGAACATACTATTGATGGTATGGACGATGAAAACGTTTCAGCCGTGGTGGGTTTAGATTGGACAACCGACAAGGCAAAATTTAATTTTGATGCTTATGTAACAGACGATAAACGTCAAGATGGTTCACCTGCAATGGTGTCCTTTGCACAATTAGGTAAAGTGCTCGACGCGCCTGATGGTCGTAGTAACTTTTTCCCTAATATTCATGGCAAGCAGTCTGCACAATATGTTGGCCTGTCTGGTGAATATAAATTACTGGATAATTTAAAAGTAATTGCAGGTGCGGGTACCGTCGAACAAAAATATCAAGGACATCTTTTTGGTACACGGATGATTGTGACCAATGATGCAGGTGATGCAAACTCTCAGTACTATCATGTGAAATTAAAACAAAATAATACTTCTGCCAATATTGGTTTAGAAGGTGCTTTTAATACCGGATCACTTGCACACAAAGTGGGTTTACGTGCAGACTTTTTGAATGTTGAAACGAGAAAACACACAGGGCGAGGTTCTCCAGCAGTTTCATTTCAAACCAACCTCTATAATCCAGGCAATGGAGGTACAATGCCCGCTGAAGCGCCTGCGATGTTTAAACAAGCAGATGATGATTTTGTAAGTTACTCATTGACTGATCAAATTTCGATGCTTGATGATAAGGTGCAGTTGATTTTAGGTGCGCGATTCCAAGACATGGATATTAATAATCCATTGACCAATGTTAAATACAGTGAAAATAAATTATCACCAAGCCTAGGTCTTGTTGTTAAACCATTTGGTGAAGATCTATCGTTCTATACCAGCTATGTAGAAGGGCTATCTCAAGGCAAAACTGTAAATGAAGAATCTGATGCAAATTATGGTGTGACGTTTGCTCCATTAGAAACGAAGCAATATGAAATTGGCGCGAAATACCAGCATGGTTCTTGGTTACATACTTTAACGGCCTACCAAATTGAAAAACCTGACACTATTAGTTCTAATTACTCTGATCCAACAAATACGAACATCACAACGATTACAACTGATGGCGTAGAAACAACATCTAAAGGTGTGGAATATGGCTTCTCTGGCAACATAACAGATAATGCTATTATTTGGGGTAATTTGGCCTACATTGATGCTGAATATACTAAAACTCCAACAGCTATCGAAGGGAATACCGTTATTGGTCAGCCAGAATTTACAGCAGGCTTGGGTGTTGAATATAAACTTCCAGTGGATGGTTTCAGTGTGAATGCTCGTGCCACATATGTGGATGAGCAATATTTAACACAGGATAACAAGCTTGAATTACCTGACTACACATTATTGGATATTGGTGCGAAATACAAAACCAATCTAGGCGGTGTAGATACAACCTTCCGTGCCAATATTGACAATGTGACCGATGAGAAATATTGGGCTGGCGTTTTCGGTAATGGATTTACAACAATTGGTGCAGGTCGCACGTATAAATTAGGCGTGTCATTTGATTTCTAAGTTTTAGTTAATTGCATAAATGACACGAAATCTTATTGAGACAACTTCTATATGGAGTTGTCTCATTTCTATATTGAAAAACAAATTATTATTTTTATGTTAAGAGGCAATCCACGATGAAAATCATTGCCGTCATGATCTGTTTAATTGGCTGTGTTCTTGTCTATTGCAGCCACCGTCATCAAAACTTACTCAAGCAGCATTTCGCGAAATCCGCTGGTCTGATTGGGCTGATTCTGCTGATTATTTCACTCATTTTATTGTTCTGCAGTGTGCCGAAGCTTGTCGCTATTTATATGTGGAGTATGACTTTGGTTGCGACATGGTCATTACTTCCATTCATTGCCTTATTTAAGAAAAATATCCCTCATGAAATTTCTCATTCAACAAAAAATCCAAGCTGATTGGTGGTCGAAAAGTATTGCAGGGTGGGTTTTAGGCTTAAGTTTGGCCATTGCCTGTGCATCATTTATTACCCTTTGGGGGCTGAATCATTTAGACAGAGCATTGGCACCGCAAGTCGGTATGTGGTCAGTTCCTTGGCTGTATTTACCGCTGGTCTTTATTGCTTACTTCATTCCCAAAGGCTGGCAAGCCTTGCTGATTTATAGTGTGCTCAATGTCATTGCCTACAGCATTTTATTGAGCATTCGAGGGTAATTAATCGTGAAAATTCGCACCGATATTCTTCGACATGCCAAAGAGCTACATACTTGGGTTGGAATCACTTCAGGTATTTTACTGTTCATCTGCTTTTTTGCAGGCGGACTCAGTATGTTTCAGCATGATCTCAGTAAATGGGCAACACCTGCACAGCAAAGTTTAAACAGCATTCAAAGCACGCAATACAATGATTTGGTTAAACAAGTTCAAGCGGAATATCCTGAAACCTTAAAAAGTTTTCAACTGAATGTCGATTCAAAGGAATTCCATTATGCACCGATGCAATGGAAAGCTGCAGCAGAAGCACAAAATGATGATCATGGGATTGATCTGTATCAGAATTCGATGCTGGCAACGTTGAAGCAGGATGGAACATTACATGTTGAACAGGAGAACTTATCCAAGCTCGGCTGGTTGATCGAGCAATTACATGAAACGGCTGGAATTCCCGGTTCTTTAGGTGATCATACTTTAGGTATGTATGTAATGGGTGTTGTGGCAGTTTTATATTTCTTGGCCTTGATGACAGGGCTAATAGTGCTGCTGCCAACATTAGTCAAAGATTATTTTGCCATTCGAGCGGGAAAGAATAAAAAGCGTTTTTGGTTAGATGCACATAATGTGGTGGGTATTACCAGTTTGCCGTTCCATGTGATTATTTGTGTGACCGTGATTGCTTTTGCTTATCATGATGTCATTTATGATGCCATTGGTGGTTTAGTATCAAAAGATAAACCTTTATCTGCACGGCCTGCTGCGGTAAAAATCGTAGAACCGGTTGCGCCACTAGATGTTGAAAAAGTGTTTGCCAAAATTCAAAAGCAAGCGCCTGAATATCAAATCAGTTCGATCAGTTTTAACAACCTAGATAATCCTGCAAAAGCTTCTGCACGCGCCAATTTATACAGTGCAGATCAAATGCTGCGAGGAGATCGGTTTGATGTCATGGTGTTTAATCCATATCAAGACCAGCCTTATAGAACCAATAATCTAAATACCCATGCGACAGCAATGGATCAAGTGATCCGCTCCATGTTCAGTCTCCACTTTGGCAATTATGGTGGTGATTTCACCCGTTGGCTGTATTTTATTTTTGGGATTGCAGGGGCATTTCTGTTTTATTCAGGCAATATCTTATGGATTGAGTCGCGAATTAAACGTCAGAAAAATCCTGAAAAGCTACCACTGAAACAGCGTAAAGACGTGCGGTTTATTGCAAATTTAACCATTGGTGCTTGCTTGGGTTGTGTACTTGCTATCGTGACGAGTATGGCAATCGGACGTTGGGGAAGTTTAGCCAATCTTGGTCTAGATAGTATGAATCATTTACTTGTGTATAGTTACTATCTGATTTTTATATTCTGTCTTATTTATAGCTTTGTAGTTGGTGCTGCAAAAGCAATAACTCAATTATTATTCAGTATTGCGCTGCTCTTAGTTTTACTTGCGCCGGTCAGTTTGGTGCTCAGTATGATCAGTGATACGACCATGTCTTTATGGTGGATTGATCTAATCGCGATGGTCTTTGCATTGGCATTTCTCCGTTTTTATCAACAAGCAAAATCAAGACAAAACCATGCGCAAGTTGGGAGTATTTGGTATTAAGAACGAATAAAAGAGAGATCTATGGGGGCTTATGAAAGACATTTATTAAGCTGTGTGATTCATAGAGATCGTTTCAATTTAGCGATCTCTAAATCCATTTTGTAATTGGCATGTTGAATCTGTTCTATTGGAATGCCTTTGGTTAACTTATTTGGTGCCTTCATAAAATGCTGCATCCATTTAGCCTCTCCACCTATTAGAGCATCTAGTGATATTGCAATACGAATTAAAATAATTGCGAGCTCTCCCTGACTTGAATCGGGATCTAACTCAAGCGAATTTAAAGTTTCTATTGAATCTAAATTGAGAATGATAGCAAGCTGGCCCTGGGTCAAACCAAGTTGATTTGCAGATGATAAAACTGCTTTAGCTAATACCTTTTTGTTTTGCAATTTTTTCTGATGTTTTATGCATGACTGATCTCAGTTTCAGACGTTGCTAATACCTCGAGTTTATACTATTTGATTATCGTTACTCAGAGTTCAAATTTTGGTAGTGTTTCAAAAAGTATGCTGAAAAAAACAATATGGCTTTTGATAAAATAGAGGTATGAAAATAACGCTACAAATCAAATTTCCTACCTGTCTAAGTAACAATATAAAGAGAAATGGCATCAAAGTATATGGGAAACAAAACCATCAGTGCAAAGATTGCAAACGTCAGTTTATTGGTGATCATGCATTAAGCTATCAAGGGTGTAACTCAGGTATTACGAACCTTAAGTGAATCGATTTATCAGATTCAGCCTAGACAAAGTCACTACGAATGTCTTGAAGTCGATGAACTTTGGACTTTTGTAGGGAATAAGCAAAATAAACAATGGCTTATTTATGCCTACCATCGAAAATCTGGAGAAATTGTTGCTTATGTTTGGGGTAAGCGGGATTTAGCAACGGTTCAACGTCTTAAAGCTAGACTTAAAAAGCTTGGGGTTCAATATGCTCGAATTGCGAGTGATCACTGGGATAGTTTTATCACAGCATTTCAATGTTGCAAGCAAGTGATCGGTAAGTTTTTTACCGTCGGTATTGAAGGTAACAATTGTAGAATTCGTCATCGAATCAGGCGTGGATTTAGGAGAAGTTGCAACTTTTCTAAAAAGCTCGAAAATCATTTTAAAGCCTTTGATTTGACTTTCTTTTACCTTAATAACGGATTTGTTTAACGCCAGCATACTTTTTGAAACACCACCGTAATTTGAACCGTTAACATGTCAGTAGGCGTAGGATCTAATGGTGCGGAGCAAGATAAGGCAATAAATGCAGGCTTATTCGGTAGTGGTGAGCGACCATTCCCTAGCTTAGCATAAATTAAGCGAATCCATTTGGATACAAGATTTGTATTCAATCCATGTTGCAAAGCAACCGAAGCAATTGAAACGTTCAGTGCTTTACAAGTCTGAACGATCTGCTGTTTAAATTCAGCACTGTATGTTCTTCGTTTTTTCGCAAGAGATGCGATGGATGTCTGATTATTTGTAGTCATAAATTTAAGTCCCCCCTTGTTTTTAAGTGGGGACTTAATTAAGGCTTAGAGGATGAATTCGTAAGGTGTGTGCAGCGGACGCTTACGTAAAGTTTCAAATTCGTGAGCATATAAAGGCTCTTGAACACCTTTTGCAATTATTATCAAAGAAACTTCAATCGTAGTTTTATCCTTTATATTTTAGTTGAGATCAATGTTGGCACAAAGTCTTAAGTTCATAATATCAGTGAAAATATGGATTTATTAAAAAAAGAAAACCCACCATAAGGTGGGTCCATTTGAGGGAAATAAATTATTGCTTCTTGAATTCAGTAATGCTGATTGGCTTACCTGGTACTAATTCAACCACACCATCTCCAGCTTTAAAGTGAATTGATACACCTTGGTCATTAGCTAGACGTACACCTGATGCTGCAACAGTTTGCTTTAAGTGATGAACTTTACCAGAGTTGTCCACCAATTCTGCAGTTTCAAAGTTGTCAGAGGATTTAAGCTCGAGCGTAAGATCCATTGGTCCAGTGAAGTAAATAACTTGAGTATTAGCTGGAGTATTAGTAGTCTTATCTTGTACAACATCATTTTGAGGTGTTGAGGTACACCCTGTAAGTGTTAGTCCAAGTAGTATTGTGCCAAGTAAGTATTTCATTAAGCAAACCTTTTTAAAATGAATATATCCAAATTTATACTATTCGTTCAAAACTAAAATTTGAAGGGTGGATTACATATACCTACATAAAAGAAAACCCACCGATAGGGTGGGTTGGCTAGACTGAACCGTACCGGGTTTGTCGGAGACTCAATATTCTGAGAGACTATTCCGATGAAAAAACCAAACTATACCCCCGAAATTAGAGAAAGAGCGGTTCAATTACTCATTGAATCTGAAAAAGATTATCCTTCTACTTGGGCTGCAATCACAGCAATTGCGCCTAAGATTAGTTGTACTCCTGAAACACTTCGTGTCTGGCATCAAAAGCATTTAGATCAGCAAAATCCTATTAAAGTACAACAGATATCTGATCAAGAAAAAATGAAGCAAATGGAACGCAAAAATAAAGAACTGCAACGTGCAAATGAAATTCTACGTAAAGCAGCCGCTTTTTTCGCCCAGGCGGAGCTCGACCGCCCACACAAATAATGGTGGATTTCATCCATAACAATAAAGACTTATATGGTGTTGATGCGATTTGTAGGATTTTACCAATCGCAGCTTCAACCTATTACCGAACTTTAGATCTCGCGGACAATCCAGAACATCGAGCGAAACGAGATCTACATGATGAGCATCATGCTGAACAAATTAAACGAATTTGGAAAGAAAGTTCAGGTCGATATGGTGTGCGTAAGGTCTGGCAACAATTGAAACGTGAAGGTTATGTTATCGCACGTTGTACAGTTGCTCGATTGATGCAGAAGCTAGCTATACAAGGTGTTTGGCGTGGTAAGAATAAACAAACCACCCGTAGCCGAGATGATCAAAAAAGAGCAGATGATTTAGTGAAACGTAATTTTAATGCTGATCATCCTGACCAACTGTGAGTGAGTGACTTTAGTGTGCCGCAGCAAGCGGCGTAAGAGATGAGGGTATGGCCCCTCGCTATCGGCTTGCAGGAGCAGGTAGCAAACCACCATAAGCGGCTTGGATCAAAAGTCCCGGTCGTGAGCGTTATGGAAAAGGCATCGTAGAGATGTCAGGTAAGAATTAGGAAGGCGAACAACAGTGAACTGCCGTTCAAGTGTCGAAAGTACTCAAATGACATCAAAACCGGGGATGGAAGTTACCCCGCGATTAGTTTGGCCGTTACCTGCTTACGGGCCATTCGGTGTCCGGCGCAGAGGCAGCGCGATCCTAATTCAGGCTCTTACGTTGAACTGCGGGAACCTTCGGTGGCGATGTCAAGCGAAAGGTACAAGCTCAAAAGGCAAGGCCGATAATAGCAATGCGTCACCAAGGGGCGGAGCAGCTCGTAGTAGTGTTGAAGTTACTGTAATGGTAATGGAGCGAAGGGGCTGCATTATCCAGGTCTGCGGTCTTGTCAACTGCACAAGCAGGAGGAACAAGGCTTTATGACCAAACCATTTAACATTCCTAAAGCGTTAATTTGGGAGGCATTTAAGAAAGTCAAAGAGAATTGCGGTGCTGCAGGCATCGATCATGAATCTATTGAGCAATTCGAACACGACTTAAAAGGCAACCTGTATAAACTATGGAATCGACTTTGTTCAGGCAGTTATTTTCCATCGCCAGTCAAAGGTGTTCCGATTCCAAAGAAATCAGGTGGGGTACGTATGTTAGGCATTCCAACAGTAGCGGATCGAGTAGCACAAACAGCTGTCAAGCTTAACCAATCGTTTAGAAGCTGCAAATTTACGAGCATCAGTCGGTACAACTGGCGATTCATACGATAATGCTCTGGCTGAAACAGTGAATGGCTTATACAAAACAGAGGTGATTGAATATTTAAAAGCAGATTGGCAAGGTTTAGCAGATGTACAACTTGCGACACTAAACTGGGTAGATTGGTTCAATAAAAAGCGTGTACACAGTGCACTGGGTTATGTATCGCCTTTTGAGTTTGAAGCAATGTACTATGATAAGATTAACCCGTTAGGTCAGGTGGCCTAACTTAAATAAAAAAGTCTCCGACAAACCCGGTACGGTTCAGTAATGGAACCGACATTGAACAATGGAAATTCGTTCATCCGTCACTTCATAAACTAATCTATGCTTCTCATCAATTCTACGGCTCCAGAATCCTGAAAGATTTGCTTTTAAAGGTTCTGGTTTTCCAGTTCCTTCAAAGGGTGTTCTTTGACATTCTCTGATTAAGGTATTGATACGTTTGAGTATCTTTTTATCCTGTGTTTGCCAATAGATATATTCATCCCAGGCATTTTCAGTCCATTCGACATTACGACTCGTCATCTATAATCAACTCTCTTTGTTTGGTTTTACCTGCGCGTAATTGAGCAATTGATTCGTTTAAACGAGTGGTATTATTTGGAGATGAAAGGAGATACAACGTTTCCATTAAACTGTCGTAATGATCTTGTCCCATTACTACAGCATGACCGCCTTCTTTTCTTGTAATGAAAGCGACATCTGCATCATCAATAACTTTATCTAAAACAGATTTTAAGTTGTTACGTGCGTCTGTATATGTAAATACATGCATATATTTCTCCCTCATAAAGTAAGCTGTGTTAAAACGCTACTGACTAGCTGATCGTGATTGAACTTTACAATCTAAAATGTACAGAATTTTGTACATGTTGTCAATTTTGTGTAACAGTTTTATATCAAATAGGCTTTGTTGCACAAAGATTTCATAACTATATGATTTTAAAAGTTTTGATTATTTTTTAATCCAAAATTAAATTTATTTAAATCAGATGCTTACATATTTATGCAACAAAGCCCCAGCCAATAGAAAAAACACCAAAGTTCACTACCAGATAGCGAGTTATAATTTAAATTTGAGTGAGTTGGGGGATGCTTCAAATTATAAATCTTTGTGCAACAAAGCCCTACTATTCTGAAATGACACCTTTGTCCGTTATAATTGTATAAACATTTTTAGTGTCTGGTAATTATGTCCTCATTGATCAATTTTCTATCTCGCTTTAGTACTGCAACTCTTCAGCGCAGCCAGAGCTATGCTAAATACATTGATAGGAAAACGATTGAGTTCTTTGAAGAAAATGACGATGTCACGATGTATGCCCAAATTGAAGGGACAGATTATTACGATACTGCAATTACCTATAATCTTAAAAAGGACCGTTTAATTGATGACGACTGCACTTGTCCGGTTGGATATAACTGTAAACATGCTGCTGCTTTAGCGCGGTTATTCTTTCAGGAATATCGCCAAGAATTTCAGCAGCGTTATGCTGACTCTCAATCCCCGCAGGGAATCGCAAAACGCCAACGTGGGGATGATCAGGCACAGCGCTGGTTGAATGATTTTAAACGGTATTTACAACAGACTGAACCAGAGCAATCTGTCAAAACAAACAATTATTTAATTTACCTGCTAGATCAGTCTGTCAGCTTAAAGAAATTGACAGTTGATGTTCAGAAAGCCAGACGCAATAAAAACGGCTCAATTGCGGGGGAAAGTTATTATACCCAATATGAAAATATCACCAGAAAGCATCTGACTTTACCTGAACAAAAACGACAATTATTTAACCAGATTTATTATTATGCCAAAATAAACAGTGACGAACGCTTTTATCAAAGCAATCTTGATATCTCCGGAATTTTATTGGAGCATTTCAAATCTTTTATTCAAAGTGGCGATGTGTACTGGCAAAAAAAGAGCCATACTGCACTTCAATGGTCAGAACAAGGCTATCACATCGAACTGATCTGGCAACAAGGTGTAAACAAACAGACAGAGCATTTAAATATTGAATTGGTCAATGGTGATATTCGACTCGATTTAAAATCAAATCCACATATCCAAATTCTCGCTAGCCAGCCACCGTGTTATGTGGATATTCAACAGAACACGGTGGGCCAGTTATATGGTGAATATACGGCAAATCTTCTGTACCATTTTTTACAGATGCCTGATCTTCCATCTATGCTCTTGCCAGAGTTTGAGAAACTGACTCATCAATATTCAGACGTGAAAAATCTGCCTCAGCCCGAGTCTATTCAGCATATTGATGTCCTTGAGGGTAGTCCCCAGCCAATTTTACGCTTCGGTGTTTTAGATAAATTTGATTGGAAATGGGAAGAGTCTGTTTGTGCTGAAATTGAATTCTCCTATGCAGGCGGGCGAATTAAAGCAGGTACATCAGGTGACAGTTTCATTGGTGAGCAGCATGACAAAATGGTGCGACAGCTTCGGGACTTAGTTCAGGAACAACAGTCAATCCAGCGTTTACAGCTATTGGTCGAATCACTGAAGTGGGTGAAAGATCTTAGTTATGACCAGCAATTAAAACTGGATAAACAACGTCTCGATTCTATGGTTTTTGCTTTCTATGGAGACTGGATCAAACAGCTGATGCCCATCAATCAAATTGAGTTGATGGGCTGGCAGATAGAGCATCTGGAAAACAGCCCCTTTAACCTGCAATATGTCGAAAATTTAAATATTTCTATCACTGAATCTGAAGGCCAGCAGGACTGGTTCAATATCGGGGCGACGGTTCAAGACAGTGCAGGCAATTCTTATAATTTACTTGATGCGCTCGTAGCTTTGGTGCGAGTAAATCCTGATTTACTTGATCCGCGGACTTTTATTCATCTGCATGACAGTCAAATTTTCACCGTGAAAACTGCAGTTGATCAACCTGATTTGGCGCTATCCGCTAGGGATATTAAGCCGGTATTATTGCATTTGCAGAGCATTTTACAGCAAGAAGAGCGCAGTATTGATCGCTATGATGCGAGTCAATTATTAGAATTGCAGCATAATCTTGGGATGACATGGCAGGTCAGTGATCGCCTGCAGAAATTTGTACATAAATTCAAACAAGGCTATCAGCAACAACTGCCAACACCACAAGGTTTTCAGGGGGAGTTGCGTCTATACCAGCAGCAGGGCTTAGGCTGGTTACAGTTTTTAAGGGAAACCCAGCATGGCGGGATTCTGGCAGATGATATGGGCTTGGGGAAAACAGCACAAACTTTAGCCCATTTACTCATGGAAAAGCAGGCTGGATATTTGCAGGATAGTCCCGCCTTAATTGTTGCACCCACATCGCTGATGCATAACTGGTTCAAAGAAGCGGAGAAATTTACCCCAGAGCTCAAGGTATTGCTGCTACAGGGGCCCGATCGCCATCAGTATTTTGAGCAGATTCCGCACTATGATATTGTGTTAACCACCTATCCGCTTCTGGCGAGAGATGAAGAGCAACTAAAGCAATATGAATATCATCAACTCATTTTGGATGAGGCGCAGAATATCAAAAATCCGCGCGCCAAAGCTGCACAGGTAGTACGGCAATTAACAGCGCGACATCGTCTATGTCTAACCGGTACACCTATGGAAAATCATTTGGGTGAGCTGTGGGCACTATTTTATTTCCTGATGCCAGGATTTTTATATTCACAAGAAATTTTTAATAAAAAGTACCGTCATCCGATTGAAAAGCGCGGTGATGAGCAGTTAAGACAAAAGTTGGTCAACCGGATTAAGCCCTTCATTTTACGTCGCTTGAAAACTGACGTAGCCAAAGAGTTGCCAGAAAAAACCACGATTGAAGTCAATATTGACATGAATGAGCAGCAATCCAAGCTATACGAGGCTGTTCGCGCCACGATGCAGGCAAATATTCAGAAAATTGTGGCAGAAAAAGGCTTTAAGCGTAGTCAAATCCAAATTTTAGATGCCTTGCTGAAGCTGCGTCAGGTCTGTTGTCATCCTAGCTTGCTGAAACTGGATTCAGTGAAAATTGGGCAGGCGTATTCTGCCAAACTTGAACAGTTGATGGATATGGTTGTTCCAATGGTGGAAGAGGGACGAAAAATTCTTATTTTCTCTCAGTTTACCTCAATGTTGGAACTGATTGAACAACAGCTCTATCACGCAAAAATTGGCTATGTGAAGCTGACTGGAAAGACCAAAAAGCGAGATGAAGTCATTACAGCATTTCAGTCTGGACAAGTGCCGGTATTTTTAATCAGTCTGAAAGCAGGAGGGGTTGGTCTGAATCTAACTGCCGCAGATACGGTCATTCACTATGATCCATGGTGGAACCCTGCTGCTGAAGATCAAGCTTCAGATCGTGCATGGCGGATTGGACAGGACAAGCCGGTATTTGTGTATAAGCTGATTACCAATAAAAGCATAGAAGAAAAAATTATTGCCTTGCAGCAGAATAAAGCAGAACTGGCACAGTCTATTCTAAGCACAGATCATGAGGGAGAAGCGAAACTGACGGAAAATGACGTGATGAACTTGTTTGAGAAATTTTAGTTTGGTTTCAGATTACCCTAATCATCTGTAAGTATCTGAAAGTCTGGATGCAATTTTTTCCAATGTTCTCTTAATTTTTCTTTATGAGCAGAATCCATTGGTAAGTCTAGTAATAGCGCTGGCCATACTGACCGTGCTTTATCGATGATCTCACGAAGTTGTTTTTCTATAACACGCCATGGAACACCGACTTTTTCCGCCCATTGTTTAAAGTGTTTCATCTCAGCTAAATACCAATCTTTATTTTTGGCAAGATTCAATGCGAAATGACGCTCATTTTCAATATATACACTTGTCATCAATATATCGTATGCAGGGGATAATCTTGGCGTTGTTTTATCGTGATAAATCATACTCCAGTTCTTTAAGTGTGCATCTCCATTGGCGAGTAAAATATTGACTAGTAAACGGCTGGCAAATTGCTGAATATCAAAAATTTTGTTATCAGAATAGTGATAAATAATCTTACCGATCTGCTCATAATTTGTGGTGCTGTATTTCTGATGTGGATATGCGCCGAAGATCTGAGCAAAGTCTTCGATGTGAATAAGCTCTGTAGTATCAGCAGTACTTTGTCTATCAAATCTTTTGATTGCAAAAGCATATTGCTCTTGGGGTAAATTTAATGGTGGAAGGTTTTGTAAGAGTGCCATATCTACCAAACGAATCTCAGGGACATCTATTCCGACCATTTTGGCAAGGCTCATCATAGAATATTCATTCAGCGGAACAAAAGCATGTCTGGTAGAAGGAGTTTTGATAATCCAATCACCGAGTAGGCTGGATTCTGTTGCCTGCGCTAATGTAAAACGCCCATCTTTGGCTTTCATGGAAAACTTCATTTGGACACCAGCCAAGGAAAACTTATTATCTGTTCGAATCTCTTGTTTTAAGATCTGATCTGGATTAGAGATCTGCAGTTTGAATTTTATTTCATCTGGAATTTCTTCTGGATCTAATGGAGTCGCAATGAGTGCTCCAGGTAAATCATGACCTAAAGCTGCCAATAACTGAAATTCATTGTCTATATGTACTTTGAGGCTTTGTGCAATCAGTTCGCATAATGCACCTTCTGGTAGCAAGTTTGATAGCAAGGGATGTAAACGCTGATGTGTAACATAGGTCTTTTCTAAAATCTTATCCACTTGAGGATACAAGGGGGAAGTCAGCAGGCTCAAGGTCGGGCGTTGCTGATCAGAGCGGAAAGAATCTGTAAAAACCAGAATATTTTTTCCGCTCTGAAATCCTGCCAAGTATCCAACGATACCGTGATGTAATGTTAATTTCAGGACGGCAACAGTATTCATGGTTCCTCTCCTCCGAGAAGACCCTTCCATGGGTTAGTCATTAAGTCATCCTGATCTTCAATAGTGACTTTAATTTCATCATTCAATAATTGTCTGATCAAATGAACCTTATCATCAGGGATGAGCATCAGTTGAGCATTTAATCCTGCCGCTATAATTTCTAAGGTCTCTAATCGAGGGTTGCCCTGACTTTCCAGTTTTTGGTACTGCTGTCTTGAAATGCCTGTACGGGATTGCATATCAACTTGCTTTAAGCCCAATTGGGTTCGTCTTTTTTTGATTTGCTGAAGTAAAGACTTATTTAATGTAGACATATTTATTGCTTTTTGGTGGCATAAGAAGCATATTAGTTGCTTTTTTATTAAGAAGCAATGACAGAAATTATTAACAGGCTCCGCGGCATCAATATTTAGGATCTAGGCAAGCTGATCTTGTTTAACATAAGCCACTTAGTAGTAGCTAATACTATCTTTTGTTTTGGAGTTTTTTTTATCTTGTATGATTGATACTCTGGAGCATCATCTACACGGTTTTTTGTTCACAGTTTTGAAAGAGCACTTTTGTAAACTTAATTTTTTAAGTATAAGAATTTCTTATGAAGAAAAATATTGAATAAAATCAACAATAAAAAAGCCCTAATCTTTCGACTAGGGCCTTTTAAATCTGGAGCGGGAAACGAGACTCGAACTCGCGACCCCAACCTTGGCAAGGTTGTGCTCTACCAACTGAGCTATTCCCGCAGGGTCGATCAATTTTTTACTTTAAAAAATGAACAAAAAAGAATTTGGAGCGGGAAACGAGACTCGAACTCGCGACCCCAACCTTGGCAAGGTTGTGCTCTACCAACTGAGCTATTCCCGCATGCGGTGTATAATACATTATGCAAAAACAGGGTCAATAACTTTGTGAAAAAACTTGTGCTGATTGCATAAATAAAAGCCATTTTGACCAAGGTTTAGATGATTTCTGCTGTGAAATCAGCCCATAGCGGCGGTTCAGGCGGGAAAAAGCCGGTTTTCAGCCGGTCGCCACAATATCGCAAAAAGAACAGGGTATACTAAGATTAATCTCAGGCCTTTTTGGATGCATGATCATGAGCATAGAACAACAACTGATTGAACGCTTACACACCCTGAACCCGACACATTTAGACGTGGTGAATGAATCTTCTGGTCACGGCGGCTATTATCCGGGGAAGGAATCTCATTTTAAGGTGGTAATCGTTAGTGAACAGTTTGCCGGTTTACGTCTGGTGCAGCGTCATCAACACGTCTATGCCGCGGTCGGTGATCTGTTAAGTCCAAGCAAGATTCATGCGCTGGCAATTCATGCCTTTGTTCAGGATGAATGGCAAGGACAGGATACCTCAAGCCCGGAATGTGCCCACGCCCCGAAACAATAACCCGGAACAAGAAATAGAGATCAGAACAGTTCATGGAAATCCAACTTTTACTTAAAATTATTCATATGACCAGCATCAGCGTATTGCTGGTCATTCTGCTGGCCCGTGGTCTGACCTTATTTAAAGGCGTGCAGGGCAACCAGCCCAATCCGGCCGGACGCACACTATGGGTGGCGCTACAACATTTATCGGTTACGCTGATAGTAGTAACCGGAATTGTGCTGCTGGCATTAAAGGATTTTCAGGTCGAAACCTGGTTTTATGCCAAAATCATTTTATTCCTGGTGATGCTGTCTTCGTTAATGAAAGCCTACCGTAAAACGGACAGTATTTTACTGGTGCAACGCCGCGCCGGCTGGGGCATAGCCCTGGTTGCATTACTGGCGATTATCGCCTTGGTAATGATCAAGCCAAGTTTTGGTTAATTGTTCGACAATAATGTCTATCTCTCGGCTATACTTCGCTACACTTGAGCCAATTAGAATATAAAATCAGAGGGATAGACATGCGAACACGTGTGGTCTTTAACCAGAAAGGCGGCGTTGGAAAATCCAGTATTACGGTCAATCTGGCCGCCATCAGTGCCCATCAGGGCTTTAAAACCCTGGTCATTGATTTGGACCCGCAAGCCAACTCCAGCCAGTATTTACTGGGGGATGATGCCACCTATTCCACCCATAAGCCGGCACTAGAGCCAAATATCCAGAACTATTTTGAAGAAGTGCTGGGCAATACCCAAAGCAAAGGCTTAATTGGCAATGCCTTGGGCTCGATCTTAAAAAGCCGCGCCAAAGGTCTGGAAGCCTATGTGCATCAATCGCCCTTTCCAAATCTGGATGTAATTCCAGCCAGTCCAGACCTGGGCAGTCTGGCCCATGCCTTAGAAAGCAAACATAAAATCTATAAATTGCGGGATGCCTTGGCCTCACTGGCCGGGCGTTATGAGCGGGTCTTTATTGATACACCGCCGGCGTTTAACTTCTTTACCTTGTCAGCGTTGATTGCGGCTGACCGGGTATTAATTCCGTTTGACTGCGATGTGTTTTCCAAACGTGCCCTGCACAGCCTGATTGAAAATGTGCTGGAAACCCAGGAAGACCATAATGCCGAGCTGGAGATCGAAGGCATTGTAGTGAACCAGTTCCAGGCCCAGGCCAAGCTGCCACGAGAAGTGGTCGAGCAGCTGAAAGAGGAGCAGTTACCGGTATTTAACAGCATGCTGCCACCCTCAGTCATCATGAAAGAGTCGCATCATAAAAATCTGCCGCTTATTCATTTTGCTACAGATCATAAATTGACGCAGGCCTATCAATCGTTGTTCAATGAGATTGAACAGAAACAATCCTGAGATGGGCATGAAAACACTGTATATCAGCCTGCTGGCTGCCGGAACCTTGCTGCTGGGTGCCTGTGCCACGACGGTTAAACCGACCTATGTCTCGCCTACACATTATCAGGCGCTGAACTGTCAGCAGCTGCAAAGCGAATATAACCGGATTCAGTCCTATATTGATCAGGGCGTACAGGCGCCTAAACGGACCGGCGTTGGTATGGGGGTGGGTCTTGGCGGAGGATGGGGCAGTCGTGGCGGCTGGGGCATTGGCCCAAGTGTTTCGGTCAATATGGGACAATCATCGAATACCAAAAATACTGAACTGGCACGGGTGCTGGGCGAGCAGGAAGCCATTGTGCAGGCGGCGCGTTTTAAAGGCTGTCCAATTGTTGTACGCACCAAGCAGGCCAGTTAAGGCTTCGCATTTTTCACGCTGGGCTGGCAGTTTATGCGAGTCACGGCGTGAAAAATCTTAGCAAAATGTTTCAGAAAAAATTATTAAAAATCTTAAATTTAAATAAAAATAAAGGCTTTTTTATCTGTGCAAATATCCTCCCAGTCGTGAGAAAAACTTGTCAATTTTTATCAAATTAATATAAGGTGTGCGCCTAATTTCAGGTAATTTCAGGTGTCTATGATTGAAAGTTGGCTGTTTGTGCTGGCAATGATTGCGGTTCTGCTTATTCCGGGACCAACCAATGCTTTGCTTGCAAGTTCAGCACATCAACATGGAGTTGCCAGAACCAGTTTATTTGTGCCTGCCGAGCTGCTCGGCTATTTATATGCCATCAGTTTGTGGGCGCTGCTGATTCATCTGACCGTCCCAATCTGGCCGTATTTAAGCCATATTCTGCATGGCCTGAGCGCACTATATGTGCTGTGGACGGCTTTTCATTTGTGGAAGCATGCGCATCTGGTCAAGCATAACCAGCTCAACCCGTCTATCCGCCCGCATCAGCTGTTTTTTGCCACCTTAAAAAATCCCAAGGCACTACTTTTTGCTGCCGGGATTTTACCGACTGAAACCTGGGATAATCCGACCAATTTCTTGATGGTCTATGCAGTGTTCTGTTTGGTGCTGTTGCCGACCGCAATGTTCTGGATGTCTTTTGGTCGCGCGATTTTGTCGGGAGAATCCAAGCAAATAAAAGCCGATCTCTTGTATAAAGGATCGGCCATGTTGCTGGTGCTGTGTGCTTTTCCGGTTATTCTGCGCTTTTTTGCTTAAGCGCGGACCTGCTTTTTCAGCTTCTGGCGGGCAAAACCAATCACCCCCGGCAAGACACTTAAAATAATGATGCCAAAAATCAGATAGGTAAAATTCTCTTTCACAATTGGCATGTTACCAAACAGATAACCTAGGGTAATAAATGAGCCAATCCAGCAGAAAGCGCCCACTACGTTATAGGTCAGAAAGTATTTATAGTTCATGCTCCCGGCACCGGCAACAAAAGGGGCAAAGGTGCGGGCAAAAGGCACAAAACGGGCAAAAATAATGGTTTTACCGCCATGCTTGGCAAAGAATTGCTGGGTGGCAATTAGGTGTTTTTTATTAATAAAGCGTGATTCAATTTCAAATACCCGTGGTCCAATATATTTACCAATATGATAGTTCAGGGTATCGCCCAAGACAGCGGCAATAAACAGTAAGCCGCCCAATAACCACGGATCCATGGCACCGGTCGAGGCCGCCAGCGCACCGGCTGCAAATAACAGGCTGTCTCCCGGTAAAAAGGGCATCACCACCAGACCGGTTTCAACAAAAATAATCAGAAACAGGATGGCATAAATCCAGACCCCATAATTGGTAATGAACTCAAGTAAATGCGCATCAACATGCAGGATAAAATCAATCAGTTCCATGAGGGAAAAACAAGCAGAAATGTAGTCAAATCCTATCAGTCCGGTTGGTGAAAGTCAGTAGAAAAACGTAAATAAATTTCCGCTGTCATCATTCTAAATTTGCAACGATACATCTTTGAAATGGTGATTTTTTGATCTTCGGCCAGTCCCTAAGATAGCAGCATCTTTTTACTGATCTGCTCTAGGTTCTCTCATGTTTAATCCAAATACTGTGGTTGCCAAAATCTTTCAAACCCCTGCCTTAAACAACCTGTCGCTGGTACTGGCGCGTGTCTTGCTGGCTTATATTTTTATTGTGTCGGGCTGGGGCAAAATTGCCGGCTATAGCGCAACGGTGGGCTATATGGAAGCGATGGGGGTGCCGGGTGGCCTGTTACCGCTGGTGATTCTGCTGGAGCTGGGTGGTGGTCTGGCAATTTTACTGGGTCTGCAAACCCGTCTGGTGGCATTGGCACTGGCAGTATTCAGTTTGCTGACTGCATTTATGTTCCATGGTGCACCGGAAGATGCAGTTAACCTGATGAAGAACCTGGCGATTTCAGGTGGTTTCCTGCTATTGGTGCTGCAAGGTGCAGGTAAACTGAGTCTGGATCATCTGATTGAAAAATAAGACGCAATGCAGGGAAATAATTTTCCCGTCATTCAGTACAGGCAGCTCCGGCTGCCTTATTTTTTGCCTAAATAGATAATAAAGAAGAGGGTCGAGAACATCTGCCGGTAGCGGCCTGATTCGGGGATCCGCACAGACTGATCTGAATCTTGTGTTTAATGCGCAGAAAAAATGCTAGAATACGGCGCTTATATTCGTTTGCCTCTCATAGTTGTTTGTCATGACTACCAATACTCAAATTACTGAAGATCGTATCCTGATTCTGGATTTCGGTTCTCAATATAGTCAGCTCATCGCACGCCGTGTTCGTGAAGCTGGCGTATATTCTGAAATGTATGCCTATGACATGTCTGAAGAAGACATTCGTGCATTTAATCCAAACGGTATCATCTTGTCGGGTGGACCTGAAAGCGTTCACCAGGAAGGCAGCCCGCGTGCACCACAAGTGGTGTTTGAACTGGGTGTGCCGGTATTGGGCATTTGTTATGGCCTGCAAACCATGTGCGAACAGCTTGGCGGTAAAGTTGAGCCAGGTACTGTCCATGAGTTTGGCTATGCAGAAGTAGACATCGTGGTGCGTGACCAGCTGATTGGGAACCTGCAAGACCGTGAAAACCAGCTGCATGTCTGGATGAGCCACGGCGATAAAGTTGCCTGTATTCCGGAAGGTTTCCAGGTGACAGCGCAAACTCCAAGCTGCCCAATTGCCATGGTATCTGACGAAACACGTCGTTTCTACGGCATCCAGTTCCACCCGGAAGTAACGCACACTTCTAAAGGTGCAGAATTACTGTCGAACTTCGTACACCAGATTTGTGGCTGTCGCGGTCTGTGGACACCAGAGCACATTATCGACCTGCGTGTAGAACAGCTACGTGAACAGATTGGCGATGAAAAAGTACTGCTGGGTCTGTCAGGCGGTGTGGATTCTTCCGTGGTTGCTGCATTGCTGCATAAAGCAATTGGCGATCAGTTGACCTGTGTATTTGTAGACAACGGTTTGCTGCGTTTAAACGAAGGCGACCAGGTTATGCAAATGTTTGCTGACAACATGGGGATCCGCGTGATTCGTGCCGATGCTGAAGACCGTTTCCTGTCTGCACTGGCAGGGGTCACTGATCCTGAAGCGAAACGTAAGATTATTGGCCGTGAATTTATTGAAGTGTTTGCTGAAGAAGCACGTAAATTAGATGGCGTGAAATTCCTGGCACAAGGTACGATTTATCCAGACGTGATTGAATCTGCCGCCAGCAAACAGGGCAAGGCGCATGTAATTAAATCACACCACAACGTGGGTGGTTTACCGGATGATTTGGCTTTTGAACTGGTTGAACCGTTACGTGACCTGTTTAAAGATGAAGTACGTAAACTGGGCACCACTTTAGGTCTGCCACACAGCATGATTTACCGTCATCCATTCCCGGGTCCAGGTTTGGGCGTGCGTATTCTGGGTGAAGTGAAAAAAGAATATGCCGACATTTTACGTCTGGCTGATGACATCTTTATGCAGGAACTGCGTGCCAGCGGCTGGTATGACAAAACTGCACAAGCCTTTGCTGTATTCCAGCCAGTGAAATCTGTTGGGGTGGTGGGTGATGGCCGTCGTTATGCCTGGGTTGTTGCCCTGCGTGCCGTTGAAACAGTTGACTTTATGACAGCACGTTTCGCGCACCTGCCATATGATCTGGTAGATCGTATTTCAACTCGTATCATGAACGAGATTAAAGACGTTTCACGTGTGGTATATGACGTATCGTCTAAACCACCTGCAACAATTGAATGGGAGTAATTCAGGGCTTTCGGACAGTACTGCTGTCCGCCTGAATTACGCCATGAGCCCATTTTAAAGCACTGCTTTTAAAATGGGCGCAAGGTGCCCAGCCGTTTAAAGCCCAAAATTATTTAAAAAAGAGCGCTTAAGCGCTCTTTTTTTATTTATACTGAATAAAAATAAAATCTTAAGTTTAAAAATATGTCTTTACCTACATACGATCAGTTAATGCTTCCTTTAATGAGATTATTGTCGGAATTAGATCAGCCCATTAAAATTTCAGATGCTGCTGATGTTTTAGCTGAACGTTCAAATCTGTCTGAAGAAGATTTAAATCAAACACTGCCAAGTGGAAAAAATATATTTAAAGATAGAGTTTCATGGGCAAAGACATATTTAGTCAAAGCAGGCTTGATTCAGCAGCCTAAAAGGGCCTATTGTGAGATCAGTGATTTAGGAAGAACAATTGATTTAAAAAATTTAAATGCTATAACCAATGAATTTTTAGCCCAATTTGACGGGTTTAAAAGTTTTAAATTTGGCAAGAAAAATGAAGATGAATCGGAAGTTAAAACTTTAACAGATGCAGAAAGTTTAAATTTTTATCCGGAAACACAAACACCTGAAGAAACGATTCAGACTACGACAGAATTATTAAAGTCTAATTTGAAAAATGATTTACTTCAGATCATAAAAGATAAATCTCCTTTATTTTTTGAACGACTTGTTGTCGATCTTCTTGTCGCTATGGGGTATGGCGGTTCACATCAAGATGCAGCGCAAGCAATTGGAAAAACGAATGATGGTGGAATTGATGGTGTAATCAGCGAAGATCGCTTAGGTCTGGATAAAATTTATATTCAAGCAAAACGCTGGGAAAATACCGTGGGGCGTCCTGATATTCAGCAGTTTAAAGGCGCTTTGGCAGATCAGGTCGCCAAGAAGGGTGTTTTCATTACAACTTCAAGTTTTAGTAAAGAGGCAATTGAGTCTGCGAAGAAATCAGGTATTGTTTTAATTGATGGCAATAAGCTGACCTCCTTGATGATTGAATTTGGTTTAGGGGTACAGATAGAACGGAGTTTCCATATCTATAAAATCGACCAAGACCGTTTTGATGAAGATAATTTCTAATTCATTTTGCAGAGCGCCTCGGCGCTCTTTTTGTATTTAAACCACCCAGGAAATATTGGGCGGACAGGCCGGTTTTTTCGGTTCGCTCATGCCAATATCATAGTGCAGCACACAATTACGCCCATGTTGTTTGGCCGCATATAAGGCAATATCAGCTTCTTTAATTAATGTGGTTAAATCAGGCTGCTCGACTTTAAGCTCAGACACGCCAATCGAAACAGTAAAATTCAGGCTGATATTCTGGCCAATATAAATCCGGTGCTGGGCAATTTTGGTTCTTAAACGTTCGGCAATCAGCAGTGCATCCTGCAGACTGGTTTCGGTGAGTAAAGCGGTAAATTCCTCGCCACCAAAACGCGCCAGAATATCCTTGCGCCGCATTTCCTTACGGGCAATATCAGCAATGGTCTGCAGCACCTGATCACCGACATCATGACCATGGGTGTCATTAATCTGCTTGAAATAATCGACATCAAACATCAGCAGGCAGGTCGAAGCATGCTGCGGCCATTCATGTACCTTATGCTCGGCAATATGCACAAACTGGCGGCGGTTGCTGAGCTGGGTCAGCTCGTCGGTATGCGCCAACTCTTGCAGAATATGGAAATTCCAGTCATTTAGCATGGTTCTGAGAAAATTACGCCGTGCATTCAGGGTATTGGTCCAGCTGATATATAAACTGAACAGCCAGATTGGCAGATAGACCAGCGCAAAAATAATGGTTTCAATGGCGCTGGTTAAGTTAGATACGCCTAAAAACACCACGGTACTGATTAAAAACGAGGTATATAGCGCCGGCTTAAAGCGCACCTGAATACACAAATTGGCCAGCACCACAAAAATGACCGAGGCATAGATATAAATATCGATATAGGGGCTGTTCGACAAGGACATCAGATAAAACCACAGGCCGGCACAAACCAGCGTGCCGACCGGTAAAATCTGGTCATGGATCCGGATATCTTTCACATATTTGAACAGGAAATAATTAATGCTGATGGCCAGTACAATCACGATGACTCTGGCGATACCGGAGAGCAGACTGACATCGGGCAGTACAAAATAATCGGCGAAAAAGTACAGTAAAAATGCCAGCTGGCCAATGTGATTGACCTGTTGTAAATACAGCTTCTGGTGAATGGTCTGGAATTTATAAAAATAGTCTTCAAACTGGGGCGGAATACGGGCAGCCGGATCTTGCAGGGCCTGTTCCAGGGCCTGACGACTTTCCAGGTCGCACTCTGACGCTTGTAAAATATGTCGATCCGAATCATCGGGTGCAAGATCTGTTGAATTCGTCGACATTCTAATCCGATTTCCCATCTTCATAGAATTGCCCCAAGTCTTTAATAAAATCAAAGTAATAGTATAGCTTTGACGATTAAAAAAAGACCTCCCTAAATATGGGTAATTTGCTGAAAAAAAGCCTGAAAATGGCAGGAAAAGAGAGGAAATTGTGTGCTGGTGCTCACATGAATCTTTACAACAAAAAGCGATTTTTTGATTGTTCTGCCAGGAGAATGCTGCATATTAACTGAACTATAGCAAACTCATGCAGCATCCGCGTATAAGATAAACAACAAGATGAGCGACATGGAACATCGCCAGAGTTAGGATACAACTATGACCAATGCCAACTATACCGAACTGTCCCATTCAGACGATTGTGAAAAATATATCCAGCAGTTTATTCGGGAAGTGCCGCTGCGCCGTGCAGAAATCGGGCAGGGCACCGTCATTAAACGCGCCTTGCCCAGCCGTCATAAACGCATGATTGGCGCCTGGTGCTTTTTAGACCATGCCGGTCCGGTCAGCTTTCCGCAGGGTGACGGGCTGGATGTCGGGCCACATCCGCATATTGGCCTGCAAACATTTACCTGGATGATTGAAGGCACCCTCATGCATACCGATAGTATCGGTTCCAAACAATTGATCCGGCCGAAACAGGTTAACCTGATGACGGCCGGGCAGGGGATTTCGCATACCGAAGTCGCGCCAGAGCAGGAAACCCACATGCATGCGGCCCAGCTGTGGATTGCCTTGCCGGATGCCAAGCGCAATATGCCATCGCGTTTTGACCATTATCCTGAATTACCGGTGGTGTCACGAGATGGGGTTGAATTTACCGTGCTGGTCGGGGAGTTTCTGGAAACCCGCTCGCCGGTTGAGGTGCATAGCCCGTTACTGGCATTAGACTTAACTGCGGCAGAAACGGTACGCACCCGGCTTCAGCTGAATCCGGCCTTTGAATATGGCTTTATGGCGCTAGAAGGCACGGCGCATATTAACCAGCATGAACTGAACGAAGACAATATGGTGGTGCTGGAGCCGGGTCTGCAGGACATTGAGATTGAACTGCACCAGGGTGCACGCGTACTGTTACTGGGCGGTGAGCCATTTGAATCCGCGATTTTACTATGGTGGAACTTTGTCGGACGTACCCAGGACGAGCTGAGCGAGGCACGTGACCAGTGGGTCAATCAGGACCCGCGTTTTGGCAGCATTCCAGATTATAATGGGCCACGGCTGGAAGCACCGGCCCTGCCAGATAAAATGCGTGCTTCACGTTAAGCAGGCATGATGAATTGAACTTCAGGCCCAAGCGTCGCGATCGATGGGTGGGCCTGATGATGCTGAGTTGCCGCAACCGGTCAAGGTGGCCGGTGGTTCTTTATTTCAAGAAAAACAATCAGAGTGTCATTATGATTACTGTGCATCATCTGGAACAGTCGCGTTCCTTTCGTATTTTGTGGGCCTTAGAAGAACTGGGCCAGCCTTATCAGATTGAATTTTATCGCCGTTTACCGAGTTTTGCCGCACCACCCGAGTTAAAACGGGTGCATCCGCTGGGTAAGGCACCAATTTTGACAGATGGTGGGCAGCCGATTGCCGAATCTGCGGTGATTTTAGAGTATTTACAGGAACAGTATGATCCGGCGCAGCAGTTCAAGCCAACACATCCGGCCGATCAGCAGCAGTACCGTTACTGGATGCACTATGCCGAAGGTTCACTGATGCCATTGCTGGTGATGCAGCTGGTGGCCAGTAAAGTGCCGCAGCGCGCACCCTGGCTGATTCGTCCGGTGGCAGCAAAAGTCAGTGAAGGTATCCAGCAGGGTTTTATTCAGCCGCGACTCAAAGATCATATCCAGTTTCTGGAAGATTATCTGGCCACACATGACTATTTTGCCGGCACATTTTCCTTTGCCGATATTCAGATGGCCTTTCCGCTACAGGCCTTGCAAAGCCGTACTGATGGCAAATATCCGCAGATTGAGCGTTATCTGCAGCGACTGGCACAGCGCGAGGGCTATCAGCGGGCGTTCGCTCGTGAACAGAAGCTAGAGGCACAGTTGGCCTAAACAAAATTTGAAGCTATAAAAAAAGATGCTTGCGCATCTTTTTTATTATTGGCGTTTCACCACAATCGAATCAATCCCGCTATGTTGCAGGGTTTGCTGAGCAATTAGCGCCGCCTCTGCAGAGGTATATGGCCCCGAAATTACCCGATACCAGGTTTCACCACCTTCTACGGTTTTGACCACATCGGCGGACAGACCATTCAGAATAATTTCAGCTCGACGTGCATCGGCGGCATCCGGATCGGTATAGCTGCGGACCTGCAGAATATAGCTGGCAGGCGCGGCCACGGGCGGTTCAGTTGGCGTGATGCCCGCCGTCGCTTCACTGGCGGCTGCGGGCGCTGCCGGCTCAACAATTGGCGCTTCGACAATCACCACTGCCGTCTGTTCCTGGGTTTCAGGTACGGCCTGCTCCGGAATTGGTGTTACCTGTTGCTGGGGCAGCAGGTCATAGAAGCGGTAATCCTTGTTGGTGTCTTCCTGATAATGTTCAGAAGTGATCTGGCCTTTTGGTGGCACAGGTTCCCACGGCTTCCACAGCATTAAGGCCACTGCGAAACATAACACGACCAGAATCACCACCAGTGTGCCTAACCAGGTCGGAATGAGTGGTTTTTTGGGCTTATTTGGTCGTTCTGATACACCGCGTTGCGTTTTTCCAAACACGAGGGAACCTCTTTATTCTGATTATTGGCTGATTGGCTGGACAGGTGCGTGATGGTACGCCTGCCCAGCAGAAGAATGTCTTGGTTTACATGCTTTCAGGTGCAGAAACACCTAATAATTCTAAACCATTGCGCAAGGTTTGTTGTACGTTTACTGAAAGCAATAAGCGGGCTTGAGTAAGCGCAGTATCATCATTGAGCACTTTGTGTTCATTATACCAGCCGTGGAATAAAGCTGCTAATTCTTTCAAGTAGTTACCCACCTGATGGGGTTCGCAGGCATTGGCTGCACGGGTCACAATTTCAGGATAGGCCGCCAGCTTGGCCAGAATTTCAGTTTCAGCCTCCAGTTCCAGCTTGGCCGCGAACTGACGCGCGTCAAGCGCATTAAAATTCACGCCTGTGCTGGCCGCTTTTTCCAGCATACGGCAGATACGGGCATGCGCATATTGAATGTAATACACTGCATTGTCTTTGCTTTGTGAGACTGCTAAATCCAAGTCAAAGTCGATGTGCTGCTCAGATTTACGCATGACATAGTAGAAACGCGCTGCATCGTTACCGACTTCTTTACGCAGGTCACGCAAGGTCACGAACTGGCCAGAACGGGAAGACATCTGTACCATCTCGCCGCCGCGCCATAAGCTCACAAACTGTACCAGTAAAACAGTCAGTTTTTTCGAATCATACCCCATCGCATCAATCGCGGCTTTTACACGAGAGATATAACCGTGGTGGTCAGAGCCCCAGATATCAATCAGGTCGGTATAGCCACGTTGTAATTTGTTCAGGTGATACGCAATGTCTGAAGCGAAATAAGTGGTTTGACCATTACGACGTTTGACCACGCGGTCTTTTTCATCGCCAAACTCAGTCGATTTAAACCAGATGTTGCCCTCTTGCTCATACAGATAACCACGCTGATCCAGCGTTTGCAGCGCTTCATCAATTTTTTCAGTTAAAGAGGCTTCGCTAAACCACTGGTTAAAGGTTACGCCAAACTCACCGAGGTCATCTTTAATGTCATCCAGAATGGCTTTTAAAGCGGCCTGATGGAATACGCGATAGCCTTCACCAATTAAAGTCTGTGAATTGAAAATCAGACCATCAATGTGTTTTTCTTTGTCGCCAGACAGGACCACCTTGTTGCCTTCTGCATCCGGCTCGGCTGCATACTGCACATCTTCCGGTACATCTTTATAGACATCGGCCACTGGACGTACATAAGCATCACCATCCTGGTCGATAATGCTTTGCGCGATTTCTTTGACGTAATCACCCTGATAGGCATTTTTCGGGAATACCAGTTCCTGACCGGTCAGTTCCAGATAACGCAGGTAAGTTGATGTTGCCAGAATGTCCATTTGACGGCCGGCATCGTTCACATAGTATTCACGATCTACGGTCGCGCCAGTGGCTTCGAGCAGGTTGGCAACGGTCATGCCATAAGCAGCACCGCGACCATGACCCACGTGCAGGCTGGACGTCGGGTTGGCCGAAACGAATTCAACCTGAATACGTTTGCCCGCGTTGACCTTGGTGCGACCAAACTGGTCTTGCTGCGCCTGAATTTGATCAAGAATGGCAAAACGCTGGTCGGCATTTAAGAAGAAGTTGATAAACCCCGGACCGGCAATTTCTGCTTTGCTGATGTCTGCCACTTCTGGCAATGCAGCCAGAATTTTTTCGGCCAGATCACGTGGCTTCATGCCCGCAGCTTTAGAGGCAATCATGGCGATATTTGAGGCAAAGTCACCGTGGCTTCGGTCTTTGGTTCGCGTCAAATTACTGGTGTTGTTCCAGTCTGCTGGGAGGACACCTTCTGCTTGAAGGGATTGCACTGCATGTTCAAGAGCTGCTTGGATTGCCGTATTCATAATCAGTCGAAAAATAAATGTCGCAGAAAAACAGCAAATATAGCAAATTTCACTGTCTTTAGGTGAACCCATTTGTAGTGAATGAAGATTGTCCGACATTCTGCGCCATCTGTAGCCTGAAAATGCTACCATGGCCATGAAATGACCTGATCAATGACGGATTTGTCCCGCTGTAGGAGCACGCATGCACGCCAAACGTCCTGTAATTATCGCCAACATTCCTAAACTGCCAGCAAAATGGGCGGGCATTATTATGCCGCTGCTGCTGTCTGGCCTGATGAGCGGTATTATTTCCATGGTCAATATGCTGCGTGCGCTGGGCTGGGTCGAAGGGCTGATCACACTGTGGTTCCAGAACTGGATGATTTCCTGGGCCATTGCCTTTCCAGTGGTGCTGGTGGTGTTGCCGCTGGTGCGCCGGTTTACCGCGATGCTGGTGGATATGCCGGGCGCACCCAAATAATATTTAGCTCGATGCACCAGACTCCTGACAGGACACCGGTTTACTCAGCAGATCGGCATTGCCATTCTGGAAGGTATAAAGCCGGGAGGCATTAAAAATCTTGATCACCTTGGCCTGCGCAATGGCTGCCTGGAAGCGTTTCAATGGCTCATCGGTATGTACATTAAAAGGATTGCCATAATTCTGATTGTCGAGCAGGAACTGGATCTGTCCGGCATTCGGATCATAGGCCTTTAACAATGTCTTGCCCTCGGCGTTGCTGAGCGAGAAGGTCGGTCGCTGGCTGCTGATCTTGCATTGTAGGGCCAGAGTCAGAATCACTCCATCTTGTGCTTTGTTTTTCAGCTGATAGCGTCCCAGCTGTTCATTTTCAATATAAACCCATTGTTGAGTCGGCATGCCGGCAGTAAATTTTTCCAGTTGTTCCAGAGTTTTTTTACTGATATCCACCACGCCATCTTTGTCGATTTTCGGCGCTTTGTCTTTAGCGGAGAATAAACCGGTCACCTGATCGCTGACTTTTTCAGTGGTATTGGAAAGGGTCTGGCAGCCGCCTAACCCCAGCACAGCGGCCAAACCGCCCAGTGCAATCCATGGCTTGATATACATGATTCTTAAATGTGTCGTTGTGTTTTGCCCCAGAGCATACCCAAATTGAGGCCAATTGAAAAATCCGCACTGGCTACATGTAACAGAAAAACAGCGAAAAACTACATCCAGCAGGAACGGAGATTTGTAAGCTAAACAGGCGGGGATTGATCTGGGTACAAAAAAACCGCATTTTCGGCTTTGGGAAAGCGTTATGTCGTGACTGAATGCCGGATTGGACAAATTTATTCAGTACCTAAATTATCCACAAATCATTATCAATTTTCTAAATACCCTATTGTCCTCAAAACGGGCTAAGCTAGCTTATCTCCCAGAGGAACTTTTGCTTTGAGCCTCCTTCTGGATCATCGAATAATGAGATCGGAAATGACATCAGCGAATTCAGCCACCAAAAAACCGCTTTACATCCCTTATGCCGGAAACACGCTTCTGGAGCTGCCTTTGCTTAATAAAGGCGGTGCATTTACAGAAGAGGAACGCCGCCATTTTAATCTCCACGGTTTACTTCCACATGCCATCGAGAGCATTGAAGAACAGAGTCAGCGCTCCTATCAGCAGTATGTGTCGTTTAACGATGCCATCAACAAGCATATTTATTTACGAAATATTCAGGACACTAACGAAACCCTGTTCTATCACTTAATTGAGCATCACTTAAGTGAAATGATGCCGATTATTTATACCCCGACGGTCGGTGAGGCCTGCCAGCGTTTTTCCGATATTTATCGTCGTCATCGTGGCATCTTCCTGGCTTATCCGGACCGCGGCCATATTGATGACATTCTGCAAAATGTGAACAAGAAAAACGTGAAGGTGATTGTAATCACTGATGGCGAGCGCATCTTAGGTCTTGGTGATCAGGGGATTGGCGGGATGGGGATTCCGATTGGCAAATTATCCTTATATACCGCATGTGGTGGGATCAGCCCGGCTTATACCTTGCCAATTACTTTAGATGTAGGTACCAACAACCCGCAACTGCTGGATGATCCAATTTATATGGGCTGGAATCAGCCGCGGATTACCGGCGATGAATACTATGCCTTTGTTGATGAAGTGATTGCCGCGATCCAGCGCCGCTGGCCAAAAGCGCTGATCCAGTTTGAGGATTTCGCTCAGAACAATGCGATGCCATTGTTAAACAAATATCGTGACCAGATTTGCTGTTTTAATGATGATATTCAGGGCACCGCAGCCGTTTCGGTGGGCAGTTTAATTGCTGCCTCACGTGCCGCTGGTAAACAGCTGAAAGATCAGGTGGTGGCTTTCCTCGGTGCCGGTTCTGCTGGTAGCGGCATAGCCGAGCAGATTATTGCGCAGATGATGTATGAAGGTTTAAGCGATGCCGAAGCGCGTGCGCGGGTATTTATGGTTGACCGTTTTGGCCTGATCACCGAAAACCAGCCGAATCTGCTGGACTTCCAGCGCAAACTGGCACAGCCGCCTGAACGGGTTGCAGCCTGGGGCAATGCCGATGACATGATTTCACTACTCGATGTAGTCAAACATGCCAAACCAACGGTATTGATTGGTGTATCGGGTCAGCCGGGGCTGTTTACCGAAGAAATTATTCGCACACTTACGGAAAATTGTGAGCGACCAATTGTAATGCCACTGTCGAATCCAACCTCACGGGTTGAGGCGGTGCCGGCTGATATCCTGCAATGGTCTGAAGGTAAGGCGCTGATTGCAACTGGTAGTCCATTTGCACCGGTGAATTATCATGGCAAGATTTATCATATCTCACAGTGTAATAACTCCTATATTTTCCCGGGTATTGGTTTGGGTGTAGTCGCCTCCGGCGCGACCCGAGTCACAGACAGTATGCTGATGGCGTCGAGTAATGCACTGGCAGACTGTTCGCCGATGCTGCTCGATCCAGCGGCCGATCTGCTGCCGGATTTAAATGAAATCCAGAAGGTTTCGAAAATTATTGCCTTTAAAGTGGCTAAAGCGGCGATGCTGGCCGGTGTAGCGCCGGTAATCAGTGACGAGTTACTGGCAGAGGCCATTGAGGCGAATTTCTGGAAACCGGAATACCGCAGTTATCGCCGGATTACCTTTTAAAATATAGACAAACACCATAAGGAGCTTCGGCTCCTTTTTGGGCAGCGGTTGATCGCAACTGGTCGGAAACAGGCGGTTTGTAGGCAAGAAATGAAAGCGAGAGGCTGGATTAAAAAATAAGCATTGTTTAGAATCGGGGCAAATTAAAACAATAGCTTTTATAACAATGATAACCCGTGTTCATATCCATACTGCCTTGGAGCAGGCCGGCCTCAGCCCACAAAAACGTGCCCTCCATATTCAATTTTCTCAGCCTGCCTTAAATGCCGATGTTTTTTTACAGCGCATCGACGGTGAACACCAGCTCAATGATGGTTTACGTGCCGAACTGATCTGTCTTTCGACCAATGCGCAGATTCCGTTAAAACAGTTTATTGGCGCGCAGGTCGCCGTGGATCAGGTCACTGATCAGGGCCAGCTGTTTCGCAGCAGCGGTATTATCACCGCAGCCGCGCAAGGCCAGAGTGATGGCTCTCTCACCCTCTATAAACTTACGCTAGAAGATCCAACCGCACTCTGGC